>PXCO01000197.1 GCA_003565295.1 Cyclobacteriaceae bacterium | reverse complement strand
TACAAGCTTCAAATCGTTTTTGTAAAGAGATATGACGGTTCTCGTATAGACAACTTAAAAAAAAATGAAGTATCCCTTTCTCAACTAATTCAGCTTTTTCAGGGATAAAAATAATAGATGGTACTTCAAAAAATTCAAATCCTTCGCTTTCGCATAACCTTTTAAAAGTTATTTCGCCCAAGAATACTATCCTATACTTCATCTTATTCCTTAGCCAAACAGCAAAATTCATCATTCCATTAAAATGTCCTGAAGTTGGATAAGGATCTATGATATAAGTAAATGCATGAGAAACTTGATTCTTAGTGGTTAAATTTTTTTGCTTGGTCATTTTTTTTGTAAATATTTATACTTTTATATATTAAAAATATATAAAATTTATTTTTTGGAATGAAAAATTCACTAGCAAGTAGTAAAATCAACAATAATCTTTCTAATTTACACTTCTCTTAATTAGGGTCTGATATTGAAAAACTCTAGAATCTCGAACTCCTTTTTACCTAAAATTAATGGGTTGGAAGTAGCCTGGATTATATCTTACAGATTCAACAGATATTATGTGGAAAGTCCAGTTGGGTGGCTTATTCACCTAATAAATGATCCCGAAGCAACAGTTGCTGTGCCAGTTGCCAAGATTGAACGGACTGTACGTTCATGATTTTACCTTCTTCCAACTTTGCGACCTTTTCGGCAAGCTTTTGGATCAAATGGTTTTGATGGGAAACGAGTAAGACCCCGGTACCTTCTTTCACAAGATGGCGGATCATCCCACCTGCCTTGAAGACGCTTTCTTCATCCATACCATCAAAAGGCTCGTCTAAAATCAAGTATGCTGGTTTGTGAACCAGTGCTCCCGCAAGCGAAACCTTTTTTTTCATGCCCTTGGAATAGTCGGCGATTTTTTTTCGATCGGTGGGTAAGTCAAAGAATTCAACCAGCTCCATAGCTCTGTGTTGACTGGCCTTTTTTTCCAATCCATACAGCATCCCCACAAAATTAAGGTAGTAGAGCGCACTGAAGCCCTCTACAAAAATCGGCTGGTCAAACACAAACCCTACCCTCCTTAACACAGCATGGTAGCGGGTGCCAATGGGCACTTCGTCGATCAGTACCGTACCGGCATCTACTGAAATCAAGCCTGCAATCGCCTGCACGAGGGTACTCTTTCCAGAGCCGTTTTTACCTATCAATGCCGTGATTTCACCCGGCAAAATCTGAAGGCTGACTCCCCTTAATACGGCTTGCCTCCTAAAGCTCTTATGAATCTCTCTAATATGGATCATTTGGCATATAATTTTTGTTCATATAGCCTGCCACTTTCATGGGAAGGAAATACCAAAGTCCCAACAGCATAAACCAAGCTAACAATGACCAAGTAAAATGTTCAAATCCGACCACTATCCAAGCCAAAGCTCCCAAGACCAACACAAAAACAGTTGACAGCAGCACCCACCCACTGCCGAGAAGCCTCGGTTGTCCGCTGTAAAAACTGTAGACCGCCATTGTCTGGGTATAGATCAGAGACCAAACTAGTACCCCATTGAAGTATACTATTTGGGAAAATACTAGCTCGAGGGAAATTCCAGGCTTTCCTATATGGAGCACAGCAAGGGCAATAAAATTAATGCCATTAAGTACCATGAAAATAAAAGTATCTAGTTGCCGTAGGATTGACAAAAAATCGCTTCCATAGGTTCGATAGATCACATAAATGCCATGTGTAGGAAGATAGGCCTCTAATATCGCTCTTACCATAAACCCTAGCATCACAAGGACTGGAACAAAGGGGTTGAGAAAGTAAAAGGGCAAAGCCACCAAGCCGATCAATAATGCCTTTAGCAGAAACCCCTCCGAAATACTCATGCCTGATAGTAACCTGAACATCATCCGCTGCTAGAAGAATCGGTTAAAATCATTGAACTCCACAATAAATGGCTTTTGTTGTCGACCTACATTGTCTTTGGTAAGAAAGAGTAAAAGACTGCCCATGAAAACAAT
The DNA here is from genome assembly GCA_003565295.1 of Cyclobacteriaceae bacterium. Lineage (GTDB taxonomy): Bacteria > Bacteroidota > Bacteroidia > Cytophagales > Cyclobacteriaceae > Pleomorphovibrio. The sequence goes on along the minus strand of PXCO01000197.1, from coordinate 6,297 downwards.
TAAAGTAACCAACATACCCATGCTCCAATTAGCTTGGTACCAGAGATGCCATCGGGCCTGAAGATCAACCTGATTGCAACTTTCGAGAAATCTAAATAGGAAAAACCTGGTATTTGCCATACAAAAAGTCAAAATCAAAAGATACACATATTTATAAATGACTCTTATCACTTTTTTCCTAAGACTTTGCTCCAATAGAGCGATGTCCAGTGAAGTAAATCCGGCATAAAAGACAAAGAGGACCGCCAAATCCACTAGTGGCATCGGAGAATTGAAAACCAAGATAATTCCAAACCCAACAAAAAGTGTCAGCTTAAGGCCGAGCAGATCGCACAAAAAAATAAATACTCTCTTTTTAACACTATCTATACTCCATGGAAACAGGTGTATGGGATCCAAATATGCAAAAGAATGGAATTTAGCCTGACTATATAAAATCAAACAAATCAATAAAGCAGAATAAAAGTAGAAATATCCAAAATGTTGCGTAAGCTCATATATAAAAAAAGAAGCAATAAAAAAGAAAGGAATAACGAATGGCACCACCCAGCCAAAAAGGATCAGTTTTGTAGGAATGCAAAGCTGTACCTTTAACACCTGAATAGCAAGATTACAAATTAGTAGGTTCTTCATATAAAAATTATATTAAAAGGATATTAATTATTTAATTACCCATAGTTGAAATCAACTTCCATGAAAATAAAAGTTAACAAATAAAATTCTTGTTTTAATTATTTGAGCGGAATATCCATCCATTTGGTAACTTATTCACTTTTACCTTTGTGGCTAAATTTTTGATACATAATTAATGTGAAAATTAAAAATAAACTCACTGCAAAAAATATCCTAACTTTCATGCTTGTTTGAAAACTTTCTGTTAATGAGAAATAAATCCCGGTTGAGCAAAAAATAAAAATCAATATAAATATAATTTTCTTCATTTTTTTATAATTAAATATCTATATAATCACTGTATTTTTCAATGATCGTAGTAAAAGATTAAGATTGGCTAAGTGAATATCCAATACAACCTGCAGTAATTACTCCACCTGCTATACCACCTGCCCATCCAACAGGGTTCCAGAAATTGGCTGCTACACCCGCCCCATAAACCAAGGCTGCAGCCCCAAATCCTGCGCAAAATCCATTTATAAATCCTCCAGCAGATTTTTCTTCTAATCTATTTATTTCTAGAGCTTTCATATCATTAAATTTAACAAGGTTTTCCGTATTGATTAATTATATAACCCCCAAGGGTTCCCACCGCTAAACCAGCAACGAAACCTATTCCACCACCGAATATTGTTCCAGCTGTTGTTGCTCCAGCCATAAAACCAAGCCCATTACTAGCGCAAAATGGTAGCGCACCCCCACTCACTATTTCTATTTTTTCAATACTTAACTCTTCCATAATGAATTCAAAATATTTGATTGAAAATTTATTTAACTTGATCAAATTTAAACCTATGTCGGTGAAATAATCTTTCACCCAATTAACTTTTTTTAAGAAAGCATAACTTTTTTCGGTCTTGCGTTGAAATATATCTTTTTTTACCGCTAATCTCTACTCTTACATTCCAATTCGGTAAAAATATAACTTTTGCTACTTTTGCAATAACAAATATCCCTTTCAAGGGCTAATCTCAAATCATCCAAAATTAAAAATATCATTCTTTTTGATACCCCAATTTTTTTAGATAACTCTCCGGGACTTCCGGTCTTTTTCTTTTCAATCAATTCAATTAACAACTTGGTACGTTCATAATACTTCAAACCTGCCATATCACTTCCTGTTAAGTTCAAAAACATTCTGACAAAACTTACTCAATAAGTTATTTTCTTGAAGAAGAACTGTCGGACTTCCAATACTAGAAATTTTACCTTGATCCAAAATCATTACTTCGTCCATACCTACTGCCAAAGTTGGCTGATGGGTAATCAATAGGAGTGAAGAAAGATGATGGTTCAAATATTCCTTCACCAATTTAAATACCCTATCTTCTGTCTCGAAATCCATGGCTGAAGTAGCTTCGTCCAGAATCAGGATTTTAGGTTTCCTGACCATGGCTCTAGCCAACCCTACCATCTGACGCTGTCCTGCTGATAAATTTCTACCCTCCTCTCCACATAGGGTTAAAATCCCTTGCGGTAAAGCTTCAAAAAAGAACCACCACCCCATATCCTGAAGTTGTTTGGCAGTGGCTTCTATTTCTTCATTAATATTGCTTAAAGCGATGTTGTCCAAAATTGTACTGTTGAATATTTTTTCTCTTTGATTGACAACACCAATTTGGGCTCTCCATGTATTTATATCCCACTCCTTTTCCATCAAAAAAGGCATCTCAATACTTCCTTGTTCAGGTGAATAAAATCTTTGGATTAAATCTACAAGGGTACTTTTTCCGCTACCTACAGGCGCAAATAATGCCAAGCTTTTCCTTTCTCTCAAATGAAAACTGATATCGTTGATAATGGCTTTTCTTCCTGGATAACGAAACACAACATTTTTTACTGCCAATAAACAATTTTTATCAGCTTCATTTTGATGTAAAGCAGTAAAATATTCTTCATTTTGGTTTATCCCGGCAATTTCATGCATGCGATCAAATGCGACTTTGGCTTCCTGAAATTGAATGTTGGCGACCACTAACCCGGCTGTCGCAGGAATAATAGAACTTCCTACCTGAATTACTGCCATCAATTCTCCCAATTGCAATTGCTTTTGAAAAATTAGAATGACTCCTATTCCAAACAACAGACTAGTGAAAACTGCTACAATTACCTGTGTGAAAAAGGAAAATTTATTTCCCAAAACACTCAAATCATAGTCTTTCTCTTGATAATGGGTATAAACCTGATTAATCCTATGCTGAAAAACCTGCTCCTTCCCATAAGACTTCATCACTTGGATTCCCGTAAGGCTGTCAATATATTGATTTTCATTGAGTGCATGGGCTGACATCACTTCTTTGTGCTTATCAATAATAGGCTGATGATACTTCCATCCTACATAAAGAAATGCGGTAATTCCGGCAATACAAATCCCCCCAATGATCAGGGATTGGTAAAAAACAAAAACCAATGAGACCACGAGAACCAGGAAGTTAATAATAACAGTTCCGGTGATTAATGAAACAGTATTTTTAATGCGCAATGAATCATTCATTCTGGCAATGAGATCTCCGGTGCTGAAGCCCTGAAAATATCTCATGGGCAAATTCAATATTTTACCAATAAAAGAAGATACGATCCTGATGTTCAAATCTCTACCTTGCATCGCCATAAAGATCCCCTGAAAATATCCTATTAGGGATCTGAACACCAACAGTAAGCCTAAAAAAATCACCCCTAAAACCGCTTTATCAAAGGCTTGGTTGGGGAGAAAATCATCAATTAACTTCTGGGAAAAAATCGCAGTGGATAGTCCTGTAATGGCCATAACAGTGCCCAAAACAGCAGCTACTATTAAAATTGGTATATCCTTAGAAATAATAGAATTGAACCACTCCATTTTGGAATTAGATTCATTTTTATCCGTCCGAAAATTTTCGGTAGGTGTCATTTGAAGCAAAATTCGTGACTTCCATACATCACTTAAAACATTTTCCTCCATAGAGATAATCCCAAATCCAGGATCACTCAACCAAAATCGAGATCCATCATATCCAAAACAAACCATATAGTGTTCTCTTACATTATCAAGAACTACATGTAGAATTACAGGCCTTTCTTGCTTCTTCAGGTGCGGGATTTCTGCTTCAAACCCTTTCCCTTCAATACCAATTTCGTTAGCTGCTTGAATCAATCCAAGCAATGTGGTACCTGAAAAAGTAGTTCCACTAATTGCCATCAACTTTTCCTGCTTAGCCTCGCCTCCATAAAATTTAGAAATGGTACTCAAACAAGCCAATCCGCAAGCAAATTCTCCGATTTGGTTAACGTAGAACCTTTTCAACGTGGATGGTTTCACCTTCATGGTTTCTCCTCCTTTCCGTTAAGTAGTTTCCCCAGAAGAATATCCATTTTCACAGGGCCTTGGTGAATAGATATCAAATCAGCATTTTCACCATAGCAAAAATTAGTAGGAACCGACTTTATCCCTAAAAATTCCGAAAGTCGCATTTCATCATCCCAAGCTACTTGGAAATTCAATTCTGATACGAAGGGAAAATCTTTATAAATATCCTCTAGTTCTGAAAGCTCTTGTGAACTGGCCAACAAGACTTTAACTTTCTTAAATTCACTTATTCGCTCATTTATAGCATTTAATTCAATCCTGCATATTTCACAGGTAGAGTTAAAATACACAATCAAAAATGGGCTTCCTTCCGCATAGTTTGTAAGCGAAATAACTTCCCTACCAATTGTTTTCAAGATCAAATCAGGAATGGTTTGAACCTGTTCTTTTACTATGGCTATTTTTTTTGCTTTTTCCTGGTACTTTCTAGCTAATAAGCCAATCAATCCCAAAAAAATAAATGCTATAGCCAATAGGATTATCTTTTTTGCCATCGATCAAGTAAAATTTAAGGTTAAAAACATTATCAATATCAGCCAAAATGTAATTGAAAACAGGTATGATCCCAAAACCACTTTTGAACTATTGGCTTTTCCTATTTCTACCTCTTGGTTAAAAAAATAAACCAATAATAGACAGTAAAAAACCTCAAATAGATTTAGAAGCTGCAACGGATAATACCATATAGATTGAATGCTTTTAAAGTCCATTAAACTCAGGACAGAAAGGGGATAAAATAATGAAAACTCACTGTATGTAAAATTGTAAAATGCTCCAAAAATAATTTTGACAATTCCTGCTACGATTAAAATGCTTTCGGCCATTACTGCTACATGAAACAAAGTCCACAATTTGACACCTTGATGCAGGTTAGCAAAGAAGAGTCCGCTATAAAGCACAAGTGCTATCAAGAAACATTTTATGGACAATAGCAAAAATGTAAAAAGAATAGAAAATTTGTTCCAATACTTAAAGTCCTCAATCAACGCAATAAGAACATTTTCAGGAATTTCAAACTCTACCTGATTTACCATATCCCTTAACAGCATGGCCTCCATGTCCAATGCCAATAAAGCGGCTAAAAAAAGCTCAAATGAATAAAACAGTAGCAGAAGAAAAACCTTCATAAAGGTTCAGTTTAAAGTTAAAAGATTACTTCTAAAAAGTTTATGACTGGAACAATAGGTGTGTTAAAGTAAAAAAAATAAAATTAAAATTCAAATTTTTAAAGACCTAGAATATATAAATGCGTTCCATTATTCAACAAAATAACCAAATAAAATATCAAATAACTGGCCCATAACCAAAGCCGTAACACAATTTTATGAGAAACATCAGATTTTGCAGTATAAAATACTTTTTTTTTATTTTAAAAAAAATAAATTACAAGTTAGACTTTAGCATAAGAAACTGATCTACAACTAGTTTGGTGCTTTTCTATCAACCTCAAATTCCATAAATCTGGAAAACTGTTTTTTTTTCGTCGCTGATAATAAATCCTTTCTGCTTGTCTTTTATCAGGGTTTGGTAATTCTCCTATTCAATTTGCAATAACCTGGACGGTATGAGGAGTTACTTTCTCCAGGTAGCCACTGAATATGACGGTAGTTATTGCTATATAATTTTTTTTTATTTTTCTTTACAGCAGATTTTTGAGGTGCATCTTTTTTGTAATAAATATATGCAATCCTATTACGACCGGTGGGACAGGCCCGTGCTCACGCAGGACGGCGAACAGCGGCTTGGCAACCAGTGGGCGTATGTGAAATACGACATCCACAACAGGCCGGTGATCACAGGGGTGATCACTACCACCACTTCAAGGGAAGGCCTCACGTCGGCGGTGGCCAATTCCAGCACCAGGGATGAGATAAGAAACGGCTCCTCCACGGGCTACACCATGAACAGGACCTACCCCGTCTCGCCGGGGGAAGCCAGTATTTTAACCATCACCTATTATGACAATTACACGTTCAGGACAAACACTGGCTGGTCCAACAACAACGGCGTTTATGCCTTTTCGCCCGAACCCGGTTACCCGGACCAGCCCAACTTAAACGGCGTGAAAGGGCTGGTCACCGGCCATAAAAGCAGGAACTTCGGCCCTGGATCGCCCCAGTGGATCTACAGTGTGACCTACTACGACCAGGAGTACCGTCCCTTACAGCAGGTGACCCGGCACCCCATCGGAGGTACCACGCGCAGCACCTACAAGGTATCCTATGCCGGGGAAACGGAAAAGACCCTGGACAGGTACACCTATACCTGGGGCACCACCC
>PXCO01000116.1 GCA_003565295.1 Cyclobacteriaceae bacterium | reverse complement strand
TAATTGTTTTTCAGTTGTCACATAGCCTGCCCCTGCCTGCCCCGAACTTGTTTCGGGGGACTTGCTTCGGGGGAATCTTCGCATGATTGATAATCATCCCTCCGTGCGTCGCCTGCGTCATGCCCTGACTGCCGTCAGGACAGGCTCGATTTCATCACTTACCAAGGCGGTGCCTGTTTATCAAGAAAAATAGGTATAGGTTCAATCATTGATTTTTAGCCTTTCTAGAAATTCCTTTTTAAATTTCTGAACCTTGGGCCGTATTACAAACTGGCAGTAAGGCTGGTGGCCATTAAGCTCAAAATAGTTGGCATGATAATCCTCTGCGGGATAGAAGTTGGCATATTCTGTTATTTCAGTGACTATTGGTGATCCATATAACTTTTTCTCCTCAAACCGTTCTCTGACATCTTCAGCAATTTCCCTTTGTGACAATGTGTGGTAAAATATCACCGACCTGTATTGTGAACCCACATCGGCGCCTTGCCTGTTCAAGGTGGTAGGGTCATGGGTGCTAAAAAACACATGAACCAACAGTTCATAGGTGATGATTGAAGGGTCAAATTGTAACTGCACCACCTCTGCGTGGCCAGTAGTGCCTTCTACCACCTGATTATAAGTAGGGGATTCCACATAACCACCAGAAAACCCAGACTTAACTTTTACAACTCCTTTCAATTGTTGATAAATCGCTTCTGTACACCAAAAGCATCCTGCGCCAAAAGTGGCGACTTCCAATCCATTTTCTAGGTATACCTTAGTTTTAGGGAGTGTCGTCATCTCTTAATTCTTCTTTAATGCTTATCCTAACCGGACCTCTGGGTAAATTGTTTGTCGCAGCCGGTTTGCCTGCTTGCGTGACCTGAATTTTACCATTACGAAAAAGCCACATCATGCTCTCTTGCACTTCCGGCATAAAGGCCCTCCAATCATGAGGATAAATCCACCTTAGTACCTCCGAAGGACATATTGTTTTGGGATGTCTCCTTTTGGCCATTTCCAATATAGCCAAATCAAGAATGTTTGCAGTTCTCATTTGAATAGCTTCGTTTGCCTTGCTGACATAAATTGGCTCATGTCGTAATTGGGCATGGACCTTCCTTCCATATGTTTTTTCACAGCATGGTTAAATACCTGATTAATCCAAAGAGCCATTGGCCCTTCTCCTTTTATCCTCCTTCCCCATTCCGTGTCATTTACCTTTCCTCCGTGCAAACTTTCGATTTGATGCATTACCTTTCCTACACGTTCAGGGAAATTATTTTCCAACCAATCCTGAAAAACCTGCTTCACCTTACCATTTAAACGTACCACCGTATAGCCAGCTTTTCTTGCTCCGGCCTGAGCGGCCTGCTTGATAATAGAAGCAATATCTTCCGTATTGATACCAGGAATAATCGGAGCAACCATAATGCCACAGGGAACTCCAGCACATTCAAATTTCTCGATCAGGCGAATCTTTTTAGCTGCCGTTGCTGTCCTGGGTTCCAAAAGCACTTTGAGCTTGGGATCCAGGTGATTGATGGAGAAGTATACGTGCACCAAATTCCTTTTAGCCAAGGCTTGAAGCAAATCCAAATCCCGCTCGATCAGTGTGTTTTTTGTAATCACACTTAAAGGTTGTCCATACACCAGGCAAAGATTTAATATCTTCCGTGTTAATTCGAACTTCCTCTCTGCAGGCTGGTAACAGTCCGTATTGCCCGAAAGCATAATGGGCTGTACTTTATAGCGATGGTTATCAAAGGATTTTGAAAGCTGGGCAACTATATCATGTTTCACTAAAATGGTGGTCTCAAACCCAAGACCAGCATCATACCCCCAATATTGGTGGGAATTTCTGGCATAACAATACACACAGCCATGTTCACATCCTTGGTAGGGGTTTACTGAGTAACTTAGTGGAAGATCCGGGCTGTCATTTTTGCTAAGTGCATTTTTAGCTGAAGTAGCTAAATATTTGGTAATGGGTTTCTGTGTCCATTGTGGTTCATCCAAGCCCTCCACATGCTCATATACCTCCTCTGTTTTCAGGAATTCGTTTTTAGGTCGAATTTTTGCCCCTCTGCCTTTAAGATAATCCTCCTTCATATAGGGCAAGTTAATAAGAAGGTTCCCTATTTGCCCTTAAAATTTGTATTAATTTTTCCCCCGGAATGTTCACACATTACACACCATAATAAATACAGGGGGAAAGTTTTTGAAAGTGAAAGTGGTCTTGATTTCTTTAAAATAGCCTGAAAACTGGAACTTCAGCAAATAGGAATAGCAGATCTGAATAAAAGAACCATTTGGGCGAAGATATTGACTGCTTTTTTGATAGATCAAATTTCTGGATGGCTGCGGGATAAGGCTAAAGGGCAGTGAGGACAGGATAAGATCGGCCCTTCTACCATTAAGGTATTTATCCAGATTTTCGGCAGAATCGCAAATGATCTCCACATTTGGTTCATTAAACCGTTTCTTGAGGTTTTCGCAGAAATGTTCACTGATTTCAAACACCAATAATGTAGCGTCCCCGTCCATGCGGTCCAAAATCCCCTGGGTTATGCTTCCATCACCTCCCCCCATTTCTACGATCACCTTGGCCCCATTAAAATCCGCGAAAGACAACATCTTATTCACCAATGGTTTTGAGCTAAAAGTTATTGCACCGGTGGTTTTAATATTGGTAAACAGTTCCTTGAAAAGCGATCCTTTATTCATATTGGAAGTAAAATTATCAATGAATTTAGTCATAATTCTATATATTATGAATGGGTATCATGAGAGATTAAAGCAAAAAAACCCTCAAGAATTCAAAACTATGACTTTTTCTTTGCATCAGTATTAAATTGAGTAATTTTGCAAGCTGGTTTTTAGGATTTCCAACATGGAAATTTGCCATCCTTCCCCAATTTAGCCGTATTGACAAAAAGTAAATTAGTACCAAATCTTAATAATAAGTACATTTAGTTCTCTTGCTTGCTGAACAATGACCGATTACCTATTGTCTACTTATCGAATTTTTTTTATTTCTGCTATTTGTGGGTTTTGGATGGGACACCTTCAGGCCCAAAGCGATCCCTCCGGCACTAAGCGGGTCACAGACACTTATATAATTAAGGGTGCCACCATCATCCCGGAACCAGGAACACTCCTCCAAGATCAGCAAATCCTATTTGAAAATGGAATGATTAAGGCCATAGGGAAAAACCTTTCTGTCCCTTCAAATGCCCAGGAAATTAAAGCTGATTCCCTATTTGTTTACCCCGGCCTCATAGAGCTGGCAAACAAAACCGGGGTTTCAAAACCAACCATCCCTGACAGACCCGAGGATTTTAACCCCAGCAGCCCCCCTCCCCTATTTGCAGGGATCCACCCCTATGAGAGTGTGCTCGACCACTACGATCCCAATTTTTCCCATAATGCAGAATGGCGAAAACTGGGGATCACAATCTCTCACAAAATCCCCATGGGTGAGGGTTTTCTTCCCGGTCAGACGGCTTTAGTGGTATATGGGAATCCTGAATATCCCAATAGGGTAAAAGACAAAACCTCCTTATATGCCCGTTTTCATACGGTATCAGGGCTTTACCCATCTACCTCAATGGGAGTAATGGCAAAACTTCGGGAGCTGATGGAAAATTCCCGTCTGTTGGAGGAGCACCAAAACCTTTTTGCCTCAGCATCTGGAATTCGAAGACCGGAAAGAGACAAAGTACTTGAGGCATTTATCCCTGTGATGAGGGGGGAAATACCATTTTTATTTGAAGTGGGCAGCGAATTAGATATCCACAAGATATTACGTTTGCAGGAGGAACTGGACTTTAAACTAATTCTTACAGGTATTGAAGAAGGGGAATCTTCTATCCCTGCCATACAAAAGGCTGGGGTAGGAGTGGTATTGAACATTAATCTGCCAGAGGATCCATCGGAGAAAGATGATTGGCAAGATGGGGAAGAGGAGGAAATCAATCAGCTCCAAAGTAGAGTTATGGTTGCCTATCAGGCGAGGCTGGCCCTTGCTTCCAAGTTTGAGGAAGCAGGCATTCCGTTTGCATTTTCCACGAAACATCTCAGCAAAGACCGCTTCCATAAAAACCTCCGTTTGTTGGTGGAAAATGGGCTTTCTCAGGAAGGGGCACTTTCGGCATTGACCGTTAACCCGGCAAAAATGTATGGTATAGAGAAAATAGCAGGTAGCATCGCTGAGGGCAAAATGGCAAACATGATCGTGACCACGGATTCGCTTTTCAGCGAAAAAATGAAAATAAAATATGTGATCGCAGACGGATACTTATTCGAATATAAAACAGATGACGACACTGATGATCACACAGAAGAAACCTGGGAGTATGAGACCAGCACAGGAGCAGGAAAATCCACCGGAACAATAAAGCTTTACACGGACGACGGGAAAACAAAAGGACACATCACCTATGATGATCCTCATGGAACTGGAAAAAAAACTGCAAAACTGCAGAAACTGAAAAAAAACACAGACCGCATGAGCTTTGAGTTCAATGTGCTGGCCGGAGACAAGAATCTGGAAATCAAAGTGGATGGAACTATTTCTGGCAGCACCTTTAAGGGCACCATGCAGATTATGGATCTCAAGAGCGTAACCTTTGTGGCAAGGATAATTGAATCCCCAAAAAAATGAGACATTCTCTTTTACCTCTTATCATATCGCTTTGGGTGTTGGTACCCGCATTGGTTTTAGCTAATGAACCTCCCCAAAAAGGTAGTGTGATCATAAGAAATGGCAACTTGCTTACCATAACCAATGGTGTATTGGAGAACACGGACCTGTGGATTGAAAACGGAGTAATCAAACGTATAGGCAAAGAACTAAACGTGCCTTCAGACATACCCTCTGTGGATGCCAATGGAAAATATGTGATGCCTGGAATCATAGATGCCCACTCACATATCGCCTTGGAATCTGTAAATGAAGCCACCAGCCCCATCACCGCAGAAGTTCAGATGGCAGATGTGGTCAATCCCTTCGATGTGTCCATTTACCGAGCCTTGGCTGGAGGGGTCACCATTTCGCACGCCATGCATGGATCAGCTAATGCAATTGGAGGTCAAAATGTAACACTTAAACACCGCTATGGAAGCAAATCGCCTTCAGAGTTATTTATGAAGGAAGCCCCTAGAACCATTAAATTTGCACTGGGAGAAAATCCCACCCGGGTTCATGGCCGAGGGAAAAACCTACAACCTAAGTCACGTATGGGTGTGGAAGCCGTGATACGAAATGGATTTGAAGAAGCTAAACAATACGCTAAAAAATGGGAGACCTTTAAATCTGGGAAAGAGACCGGGCAAAGTCCCCCTTCTTTTAACTTAAGGCTTGAAACCCTGAGGGATGTTTTGGAAGGAAAAATCATTATTCATTGCCATTCTTACCGTGCGGACGAAATATACATGCTCATTGAGTTATGTAAGGAATATGGAATTGACAAAATTGTTTTTTCCCATGTCAACGAAGGGTTCAAAGTAGCTCCTGAGCTTGCAAAATACACCATGGGAGCCTCTGTATTCTCGGATTGGTGGGCTTATAAATTTGAAGTGTATTATTCCACAGCCTACAATGCTGCAATCCTTGTCAGAAATGGGGTGCTTACCTCGGTTAATTCCGATTCTGGCGAAGTAATCCGCCACTTATACCACGAAGCAGGAAAATCCCAAAAATACGGTGACCTATCAAACGAAGAAGCTTTATCGCTGATCACCATTAATCCTGCCATTCAGCTGGGAATAGACCAGTGGGTAGGCTCCCTGGAAGAAGGAAAACACGGGGATATAGCGATTTTCAATCAGCATCCCCTATCCATTTATGCCATTCCTGAAATGACGTTTATTGAGGGGGTGAAATACTTTGACCGCAGTGAGGACGAGGCAGACCAGCGGCTTAAGGTCGATCCCACAGAAAAAGTAGAAACTGTTTACTTGCACCAAGAAACCCATAATTGTATGCGAGATGTGGATTTCTTTTTCACCAATTTCGGAAGGAATCTTTTTGAACATAAACATTGATATCCTGTAATGCAAAGGTTTACTTATATATGGTTCTCCCTTTTCATCGTCCTTACACCTCTAGGTGCGAATGCACAGATTGATGGCCAAATTATAAAAGCCGAATATGGGGCATTTTTGTTAAAAAATGCCACCTTGGTCACCGTAAGCCAGGGAAACCTGAATCAATCTGACTTATTGATAAATAAGGGAAAAATTGAAGCCATTGGCAAAAACTTGAGCTCGGAAAATGCGCAAACCATCGATTGCACGGGAAAGTTTGTTTATCCTGGATTGATTGATTCGGGAAGCAAGCTTGGACTTGTGGAGGTAAATTCCTTACCCGAAACCCAGGACTTTATGGAACTTGGAGAGGTAACCCCTAATATGCAAGCACTCACCGCCATTAACCCAAGCGCCGTAGCCATTCCCGTCACCAGGGTAAACGGTGTTACTACCAGTCTGGCCATTCCTCAAGGCGGCAGGTTCCCAGGAACAGCGGCACTGGTGCATTTGCACGGGTACACCCCAGATCAAATGTTTGCAGGGTTCAAAGCAATACTCATGAACTTCCCTTCTACGGCAAAAAGAGGTAGTTATGATAACAGAAGTGATGCAACTATCAAAAAAGAAGCAGCCGAAGAATTGGATCAGATAAATGAAGTATGGGATAAGGCACAAACCTATCATAAGATAAAAGAAGCTGGAGGCACCCCCGCATATTACCCGGAAATGGAACACCTGGCCAAGGTGATTTCTCAAGAAATCCCTTTGATCATCGAAGTAAACAGTGCCAAGGATATTGAAAAATGCTTAGATTGGCTGGAAAACAAAGATTTTAAGGTCATACTTTCCGGAGTGGCAGAGGGATGGAGAGTAGCAGACAAAATTGCAAAAGCAAAATTACCAGTACTGACCGGTCCCGTATTTAGTCTTCCCAGCAGGCAATCCGATAGGTATGATGCCGCATATGCCAATCCTGGAAAAATGCTTAATGCCGGGGTTAAAGTGGCCATAAGAACTAACCAGCAAGCTGAGAATACCCGCAACCTCCCCTATCATGCCGGATTTGCGGCAGCATACGGTATGGGTAAAGATGAAGCGCTTAAGGCGGTCACTCTTAATGCCGCAGAAATTTTTGGTTTAGACGATCAAATAGGTTCGCTCGAAGTAGGAAAATTAGCCAACCTTTTTGTATCAGATGGAGACCCCTTCGAAACCCAAACCAAGGTGCTGCATGTATTTATACAAGGCTATAAGGTACCCATGACAAGCAGACAAATCCGCCTGTATCAAGAATTCTTGGATAGAAAGCCGGCCTTACTTGAAGAAAATTAGCCTTAACTTACCTAAATTGCCTTACCTAATACTATCCGAACTCAACATGAGATTTCTATTTATTCCTACTTACCTCTTGGCAAGCTTGGTCTTGGGAATCAGCTGCTCTTCCCCTAAAGACCAAGCCTACTTTGAAGAAATGAACGAACAGCTAAGAAAGGAGTTCGCTCCAGATAAAAGGGTGGCCCTATGGGACCTTAGCTGGGAGGATGGCACGCTTAAGGGGGAAACCAACCTAAGAGGTGCTTATGAAAAATTACTGATATTGCTGGAAAGCAAAGGGGTGCAGGTAAAGGATAGTGTGGTGGTGCTCCCCTCCCGGGAATTGGGAAATGAAACCTTTGCGCTTGTCACGATTTCTGTTGCCAATATTCGCAGTGAACCCAAGCATTCTTCCGAGTTGGCCACCCAGGCACTCATGGGTACTCCGCTAAAAGTACTTAAAGCAAATGGGACTTGGTTCATGGTCCAGACCCCGGAAGGGTATATTTCCTGGGTAGATGCGGCAGGTATTCAGGTACTCACCGAAGAAGATCTTTTGAGATGGGAAAAACGACCCAAACTGGTAAGCACTGAAATGCTGGGGTATATCTATGAAAACGATGAAGAGGCAGAACCCATGAGTGACATTACCGCCGGAAACATTGTTGCACTGGTCGGCGAAACCGAGTTTTCTTATGAAGTTGAGCTTCCTGATGGGAGAAGGGGGTTTGCTCCCAAAAACTCCATGCTTGAATTTGAAGAATGGATTGGGAGCAGGGATTTATCTGATGACAACCTTATCCGTACTGCCAAAAATATGATGGGGGTTCCCTACTTATGGGGGGGTACCAGTCCCAAAGGTGTGGATTGTAGTGGGTTTACAAAAACCATTTATTACCTCAATGGCATGATTATCCCCAGAGACGCCTCTCAGCAAGTGCATGAAGGAGAAGAAATTGACACAGGTAAGAACTGGGATAGGCTAGAGGTGGGAGATTTGTTGTTTTTTGGCTCACCTGCCACTGCAGATCAACCCGAGCGGGTCATTCATGTAGGCATGTGGATAGGCAATTATTCCTTCATTCATAGCAGAGGTAGGGTGAGAATAAGCTCATTTAACCCCGAAGATCCCAATTATGATGAGTACGAATTAAACCGGTACCTCAGGACTAAAAGAATTAGAAACCAAAATAGTGAAAACCTTTGGCCGGTTAATTTACTTATTCAATAATAATGTCTCCCTAAGTGAAATCGAGCATGACGCAAGCGATAGACTAAGAGCTGATTATCAATCATGCGAGATTCCCCCGGGCCAAACCTACCTAACGGTTTAGCTGTCGTAGGCATGGCAGTTAGGTATTGCCTTTGAAAAAAACGTGATCTTATGAATAAATCTATCTCTTGTCTTTTCTCTTTATTTTTTGTCAGCTTCGCATCCATCTCTCAAACCTTGCATGATGGGTTTCTCAGAAGCCAAATGAAAGATCAGGTAGTCGTGGAGACATCCTTTTTGGAAAAAGTGAATTTTGACAGTTTCAAAAGACATCTGGAACAAATCAGTGCTGAACCCCATGTGGTGGGTAGCGCTGCCAATGAAAAAGTGGCTCGGTATCTTAGGCAAACGATGGAAGCAGCAGGATGGAAAGTAGACACCTATCCTTATGATGTGTATTTGCCAAAGGAACCCGGGGAATCCTTTGTGGAAATAATTTCACCAAAACGGCAGCCCCTCAATCAACAGGAAAACGTAATACCAGAAGACCCTTACTCTTATCACCCTAACCTCCACAGGGGGTGGAATGCCTACTCAGGGAGCGGTGATGTGAGGGGAGAAGTGGTGTATGCAAATTATGGTACAAAAGCTGATTTTGAAACCTTGATCCAAAGGGGTGTCTCCATTGAGGGCAAAATAGTTTTGACCCGATATGGAGGAAATTTCAGAGGATACAAAGCCAAGTTTGCAGAGGAGCACGGAGCCGTAGGACTCCTTATTTACACAGACCCCGCCGATGCAGGATATATGAAAGGCTTGGTTTATCCGGAAGGTGTTTATTACGATGAAAGCTCTATTCAACGGGGCTCTTTACTAGCTGAAAGCTTCACGGGTGACCCATTAACTCCCTTCCAGCCTGCCCTACCCTTGGATGGTGAGGTAAAGATAGAAAGGTTAGATCCCTCTGAAGCTTCTTTGCCAAATATCCCTGTGACCCCCATACCCTATGGTGCGGCCAAGGCTATATTTCAATACATGAATGGTCAACCTGTGCCTTCAGATTGGCAAGGTGGATTGCCTTTTACTTACAGGCTAGAAGGAGGTTCAGATCTTCAGTTAAGGGTGTCGGTTCAGCAAGATAGGGATTTTGTGCGGATCAATAATGTGGTGGGAATGATGAAAGGTAGTGAGTATCCTGACGAATGGGTGATTTTGGGTTGTCATTATGACGCATGGTCATTTGGCGCCACCGATCCCAATAGTGGGACGGCCATGTTGCTCACCTTGAGTGAGGCCCTGGGAAAGCTTGCCAAGGAAGGAAATGGACCGAAAAGGTCTATCCTCATCGCACATTGGGATGGTGAAGAGCATGGGGTGATTGGATCTACAGAATGGGTGGAACAACTTCTGGAGGAATTGAAGGCAAAGGCAGTTGCCTATTTAAATTTCGATGCCGGAGTTTCAGGTAAGAAAATAAGGGCAGCGGCTTCCCCAACCTTAAAAAGATTATTAACCGAGTCTGCCAAATTTGTACAGCACCCGGACACAACCATTTCCTTGTATGAATCCTGGTCTGCAGGACAGGATGAACCCAACATCGGAAACCTAGGTGGGGGATCTGATCACATTGCTTTTTACATGCACGCGGGTATTCCATCTCTTGGTGCAGGTAGTGGCGGCCCTACCTTATATCACACCAATTACGATAACCTGCATTTTTACGAAAAATTTGCTGATCCCGGTTTTCAAATGGGTGGAGCGGTTGCTCAATGGGCTGGAATAATGGGGCTTAGGTTGGCCAATGCTGCAATTATACCCTATCGCATCCCCCGATACGCCAGCGATTTAAAATCCCATTTTGAAAGTGTCACTTCACAGGCAAATGCAATTGATTCCTCTTTTGTTGGCTTTCAGAAAACACTGGAAGCTATAGCTCAGCTTCAAAGCCATGCACTTGATCTTTCTGCTAAGCTAACTGACCATAGGCAAAGCGACCAACTCAAACCCCATCAATTACAAGACATTAACCGCAGGTTACTTCTGCTGGAAAAAAGTTTTCTGCTAGAGGAGGGAATGCCATTCGGGAGTTGGTATAAGTCACTGTATGCCTCTACTGATCCATTTAGCGGTTATGCTTCATGGGTTTTACCCGGCATTCAATATGAATTGGAACAAAACAACACAAAAAAATTGGATGAATGGGACAGTATTTATTCTCAGGCAATAACAAACCTTTCCAATAACATTTCGGATATTATGCAACTTCTGAAATAACGCTTATTAGCGTTCTAACCAGGCTTTGAATTCTCTTTACATTTTCAATATAAGGTGATTGATATACGTATTCAATCCAGAATTGGAAGAATCAGCACACCCCTTCATGGCTTACAAAGGCTTTGGTCTGTTTTTTGAAGTTATGATTTTATGGGTAATTTTAAACTTTCACACCTAAAACCTTTGTTAACCGACACCACTAAAAGATGGTTGGGTGCAGAGCCTTTCCGACAAAGTGCCTTAATCTCTTATTACGCCATTTTTTCTATACCGGGATTGATCATCATTATTATCTGGGCGGCAGGGGTGTTTTTTGGAGAGGAAGCGGTAAAAGGAGAAATTACCCAGCAGATTGGAGAAGCTATGGGGCAGGAGGCAGCCAAAGGCCTAGAAAATCTCGTCTATAATGCCTATATCACCACCTCAAGCTGGGTGATGAAAATTATAGGCATAGGCGCCCTGATCTTTGGAGCCACCACGCTGTTTTTCCAATTGCAAAAGTCGCTGAATTACCTTTGGGACGTGGAACCAGACCCTGAAAACAATCTCAAAAAATTCTTATTAGACCGGGTCAGCTCATTAGGTCTAATACTTGTTGTGGCCTTTTTGCTCTTGATTTCTTTGGTGTTAAGTTCAGTTTTAGCTATTCTTAGCGACTGGATCACAGGAAATTTTGGGGATTCAGCCTATTTTTTGATGGAAGGATTTGACTTCCTCTTAAGTTTCATCGTAATCAGTCTGTTATTTGCTTTGATGTTTAAGTTTTTGCCAGATGTGGAAATTCAGTGGAAATCCGTTTGGGTTGGGGCATTTGCCACTGCACTATTATTTACCATAGGCAAAACTTTACTTGGCATTTACTTTGGAATGGCAGACCCCACCTCAGGGTTTGGGGCGGCAGGAACCGTGATTCTGATTATGATTTGGGTAAATTACACTTCCCTGATATTGTTTTTTGGTGCGGAGTTCACTTATGAATATGCACACTTCTATGGGCACCCAATTGAACCATCTCCCCATGCCAAATGGTCGGCCTCCAAAATACTTAAAGAAAAACAAGCGGAAAACATGTGATTTCCTGTTGCTAGATGCAGGGAATTTTCCTTACCTTCCTCTATTACCAATCCAATGATAGTTTGTTTTTATTTCCCAATAGATCATTTGTTGATATAAGCCTAAATTGGTCAACTTCATAGATGTTGACCTTTACTTTTCCGGCTTATAACCCCTCTCAGGAGGGAGGAAAAGTCCTTACCTTCAGTAGTAAGGATTTTAAGTAGCCCGCTAAAATTTCCACAACTCCTTAACTCTTCCAACAATTTAACCCATCTGTGTATCTGTGGCAAAAAAAACCATTCAGCCTTAATATTAGTTAGGGCATTAAAACTCCCCACTTATTGGCTAATACCATCTAAGCATCCGTGGCAAAAAACCACTTCCTATTTTTAATACAAACCAAGCAAATGAATCACTTTACCATTTAGATGAATGGACTCTCCAACTTTTATGGTTCTTAAGGAATGAACCAAGGGTGCTTGGGGGGAGACCACCTGAATATCTTCTTGATCTACCGTGATTTTCCCAAAAGGCACTGCCACCCAGACCCATCCCATGGATAGTTTGAGTAATACCCCCTCGGTTATGGTGTGTTTAGGCTCAATCGGCACCCTCTCCAAATCCCTAAACATCCCCAAAAATTTAGACTTTTGAGATTCAAGCAGGTTTTGGGTTTGCCCTAAACTTTCCCTTCCTGTCTCGTATTTATCTCCTGCCGAGCTTTTGGTATCTGTGGATTTAGCCTCCCTTAACTCTTTCAACTCCAAGTCCAGTGTCTGGAGTTGTTTTTCCAAATTCTGGAGCACCTGTTGCTTCAGCAATTCTTTATGGGGCACCTTATTTTCTTTCATAGTCTAAGGTTTTGTGTAATCCCATTTTAATCCTAATTTTAATTGGGCATTTTCATTGTGAGAATGTGACCAAACAAATAATTTTAGCCTAACCAACGATAAAATGAAAGCTACTTTATTATTGTTCCTTTTAGGGAATATTTCCATATGCCTTGCTCAAGATAGCGAATACGAACCAACCCAACATCTCCAACATGATTTCAAATCCAAGAAAAATAAAAAAACCTTTGATTTGGCTTTGGAAGGAATGGTAGGTGTGTCTTTTTGGAGTGATTTTATCGCCGTAAATGTAGGTGGGCCAAGCTTGAAATTAAGGTTGACGGACGATTTAGCCATCGGTGTGGGAGCCCTTCCTTCACTTTACAGATATCAAGGTCGGATGGGAGCAAGATTAGGTGTGTCTCCCAGGATTGATTATAAGGAATGGGTGCTTATTGCTCCATTCCTACATATGGACAGTCGGGATGAATGGGTGTTTTCCGTTGGGCTAGGATATAAATTTAATCATTGAATTTACTAGCTAACAAATTATTCGAAAAAGTGATGCCAATTAATACTGTTTCATATGTTTATAATTGTCTTTTAGCGGTCATAACCTGCCCCGTACCGCAGGTCGTGGTGGAATCTCGCAACGCCCCGATAGCTATCCGGGGCATCCCAGTGTGTGAAGTCCTGACTGCCGTCAGGACAGGCTCGATTTCATCAGCTTTTTCCCCGATCAACTTGCCCTCCTTTTTTAAGGCAGGATTTTTAATTTCTTTTTTTCATTTTTGATTTTATGTCCTCAATCACCTCTTCAATGGTGTCCTTATAGTCCTCCCAATCAATCCCTACCTCGTTTGCGATGGCCTCCAAGTCAGGCTCCTGGCCTGCATTGAGCAAAGGGATCACTTTGCCCAGAAAAAGGTTGAGTTGATCTAAACTATCTTGTTGCTGGGGGGATGGATCCTCATCCTCAAACAACAACTCCATGGACATCAATTCAATTTCCCTTTTTAAAATCTCTCCTGCAGCCGTCATCATGGCAGGCTTTACCAATATATCAGGGTCATGGCTAATGGAAACCCCATACTTATTCAGGGCATTTGCGAGTGCTTCAAAACCACTTATGGTCATGGCCGTAGCTTGAAGGAACTGGAATTTCCCATCATAATAGGCCACAGCAAAATGTGGGAAATCCCCCCAACCCTTAAGCTTTAAACGCTTAACCTCCAATGCAGTTTCTATTTCAAAGTCCTCCTCTAAATTCTCTCCCCCTAATTCCACTTCCTCGAATTCAGAAATGGCGGTTACGATCATATTGTCTTCATGCATGGTGACAGGATAATCGGACTGGGCATAGATCATCATGTATGGCACCGGATTTCTCTCCACGTCAACTAAAAGGTCATCCTCGTCTTCTATTTCAGGGTTCACCTCGGTAGCGAAAAAGAAGATGTCATCTGCGTCAAAGCTTTTATAGGCTGCCAAAGGGCCATACGTCTGCCAACAGGAACCGTTAAAACCGATTAAATTGAACCATAGGCTATAGTTCTCCTTTTTTATAAGATCGGTAATGGTTGGGCTAAAAAGCATATAGTCCTCACCTAAAAACACATCTTGCATCAAGAAAAAGTCCTTTTCAGGGTTTTCAAGAATCACGGAAAAACTAAATCTCCAAGGTGTGGAAGCTTGTTCCGCCAACCATCCCCTGTCCGCATCATCCAAATTTTTGATGGCTGCATGGTTCAGGTATTTTTGTATAAACCCTCCCTCCTTCAACACCCGATGGATGATATATTGGGATTTCAGCATATTGTGCCAACTTTTATCTAACATACCTAGAATATGGGTATAAGGAGCCAATCTTCGGTCGGCCTCTTTACTCAAATTATTCTTCTCTGCTGCGTAATACAACAAAAATTCATCCAATACCCTGGCTGAAATGTTGGAATTCTCTTGGCAGACTTGCCTGGCTTCTTTGTAATTCATGATGGAGTGGGTTTCTGTAGGCCAAAAAAACCGCCCCTTCAGTTATGTTAAAAAAAGGGGCGGTATTCTTAAATGTATGAAAGATGATTCTCCCTTACAACGTGTGGAAATTAAAACTTCAAGCCGGGGAAATAAGCAGAATCGCCAAGCTGTTCCTCAATCCTCAATAACTGGTTGTATTTAGCCATACGGTCAGATCTGGAAGCCGAACCCGTTTTTATTTGCCCGGTATTCAAAGCTACAGCCAAATCTGCTATGGTACTGTCTTCTGTCTCACCAGAACGGTGGGACATAACTGACTTGTACTTGTTTTTATGGCAAAGGTTCACTGCGTTGATGGTCTCGGTTAAGGACCCAATTTGATTTACTTTCACCAACAAGGCATTGGCAATATTTTCATCTATCCCTTTTTGGAGACGTTCCACGTTAGTCACAAATAGGTCATCGCCCACGATTTGAATCTTGTCTCCAACATATTCGGTCATCAGCTTCCAACCCTTCCAGTCATCCTCTTGCATGCCATCTTCAATGGACTTGATAGGGTACTTGTTTACCCAATCTTTCCAGTAATCGGCCATTTGTTCAGAGGTGAGTTGGTCACCTGTAGATTTTTTGAATACATATAGACCTTTTTCCTCATCATAAAATTCGGAAGAAGCCGGATCCATGGCAATAAATACATCCTCTCCCGGACGGAAACCAGCCTTTTCGATGGCCTCAAGCACTACCTCAATGGCTTCCACATTGTTTTTCAAATCAGGCGCAAAGCCACCTTCATCACCCACGTTGGTGGAAAGCCCTTTCGCCTTCAAAACAGATTTTAGCTGATGGAAAATTTGAGCCCCCATCCTCAATGATTCGGAAAAGGATTCAGCCCCTGCAGGCATTACCATAAACTCTTGAAAGTCAATCCCATTGTCGGCATGAGAACCCCCATTTAGAATGTTCATCATGGGTACGGGAAGTGTATTGGCATTTACCCCCCCGATGTAACGGTACAAAGGCTGCCCTGCCTCCATGGCCGCTGCCTTGGCCACAGCCAAAGAAACTCCCAGGATGGCATTAGCACCCAGCTTCGATTTATTTTTGGTGCCATCAAGGCTCAGCATCAATTGATCGATTTGATTTTGTTCAAACACATCAAATCCCACCAATTCAGCAGCAATAATGTCGTTTACGTTGGCCACTGCTTTCAGCACGCCTTTGCCAAGATATATGTTTTTATCGCCATCTCGGAGTTCTACTGCTTCGTGCACCCCTGTAGATGCCCCACTGGGCACTGCGGCCCTACCAAAGGCCCCGTTGTCGGTAAACACGTCGACTTCTACGGTGGGATTGCCCCTAGAGTCTAAAATTTGTCTTGCGTGAATGGATTGAATCAATGACATAAAATTATAAGATTATGGTTTTCAATTTTGAATTAGGCTAATAAATTGGTCGAAGAGATATCTGGAATCATGAGGTCCAGGGCTAGCCTCCGGATGATACTGAACAGAAAATGCAGGTTTTTCTTTGATTCTTATTCCTGCTACCGTGCCATCGTTGAGATGCAAATGGGTAATCTGAAGAGCAGCATTGTTTTCCACATCCTCTTTTTTCACCACAAAGCCGTGGTTTTGAGAAGTTATTTCACTCAATCCAGTCTCCAGGTTCTTTATGGGATGGTTTAATCCCCTATGGCCATGATGCATTTTATATGTTCCAACACCACAGGCTCTGGCCATCAATTGGTGGCCAAGGCAGATGCCAAATAAAGGTTTGCCCAGTTCCAATAGTTTTTTAGTGGTAGCTACCGCATAGTCCATTACGGCAGGATCTCCGGGACCATTGGAGAGGAAATAGGCATTTGGGCTCCAATCTTCCATTTCTTCCACAGGGGTCTTGGCTGGAAACACCTTGCAATAGACGCCTCTGGAAGCCAAGGATCTCAAGATATTCCTTTTGATCCCATAGTCAATACAGGCAACTCTAACAGGAGCATTTTCATCACCAAAATAATAACTCTCTTTAGTGGATACCTGGGAAGAGAGCTCCAGCCCGTTCATGTCCGGAACCTTTTCAAGGGCTGCTTTAAGCTCCTCCAAATCAGTTATCTCAGAACTTATGATCGCATTCATGGCTCCTTTACTACGGATATGCCTGACCAATTTCCGCGTGTCCACATCTGCAATACCTGTGATGCCATGCTGCTCTAGATAATCCTGCAAGGATTTAGGGTTGGATTCCAAGCGGCTGTAAATATTAGAAAAGTCATTAACCACTATTCCTGCAATCAATGGGCGCTCGGATTCATTTTCCTCTTCTATGGTACCGTAGTTCCCAATATGGGGAGTGGTATTGACAATAATTTGCCCGGTATAGGAAGGATCGGTGTAAATTTCCTGATACCCGGTCATTCCGGTGTTGAAACAAATTTCACCGCCACTGGTACCTTCTTTTCCTACAAGTGTTCCTTGCAGAGCAGTACCATCGGCCAATAGGAGTGTAGCGTTTTTTCTATTCATAATTAAATTTGGATGGACAAATTTAAGGATTTTATCAGTAGATGGGGTAATTTTGAGTAAAGGATGTCTATAAAAAAAGGGATCAGGCAATTGCCCAATCCCTTTTCCCTTTATGTATGTAAACACATAGTTTATTCACTTTTCTTATCTCCTTCTTTATCGGACTTATCCTCCGCTTCGTCAGAAGGTTCCTCTTTTTCAGTTTTAGCTGAGGGTTGTTCGGATTTGGCAGGGCCTTCCTCAGTTTTGGCTTCAGCCTCAACTTCCTCAGTTCCTTCAGCCTTTGGGCTATCCTTTCCGGTGGACTCGTCGGCAGCGGAGTCTTGAGATGCTCCTTTTCCTGATCCTCTTCTTCTCCTTTTTCCGGATTTCTTAGCAGGCTTATCCTCTTTGGTGAGCAATTCGTTGAAGTCCACCAACTCAATGATGCACATCTCTGCATTATCCCCAAGCCTAAAGCCTGTTTTAATAATGCGGGTATATCCGCCAGGACGGGTGCCTATACGCTCAGATACCTCTCCAAATAATTCCTGAATGGCATATTTGTTTTGAAGGTAAGAAAACACGACCCTTCTGTTATGAGTAGTGTCTTCTTTAGCCCTGGTGATGAAGGGCTCCACATATTTCCTAAGTTCCTTGGCTTTAGCAAGCGTGGTGGAAATCCTTTTGTGCAAGATAAGGGAGCTAGCCATATTGGATAGCATGGCCTTCCTGTGCGCGGCTTTCCTGCCAAGGTGGTTAAATTTCTTGCCGTGTCTCATTTTATTTATTCTTCATCAAGTTTATACTTTGACAAATCCATTCCAAAAGTCAGCCCCTTTTCCTGAATCAACTGCTCGAGTTCTGCCAAGGATTTCTTTCCAAAATTCCTGAACTTCATCATGTCAGAAATCTCTAATTTGGCAAGGTCTCCCAAGGTTTTCACATCTGCAGCTTTCAGGCAGTTATAAGCCCTTACCGACAGGTCAAGGTCACTAAGTGACGTCTTGAGCAGTTTCCTCATGTGCAGGTATTCTTCATCTATGGGCTCAATGGCTCCACTGCCGGGTGCATCGATCACCATAGTCTGGTCAGAGAACAACATAAAGTGTTGGATCAGGATTTTGGCAGATTCCTGCAAAGCCTTCTCAGGATGTATAGATCCGTCAGTGGACACTTCCATGATCAATTGCTCATAATCAGTTTTCTGCTCCACCCTGGTGTTTTCAACCCTGTACTTCACATTTTTGATAGGCGTAAAGATGGCATCTATGGGGATCACCCCATAAACCTGGTCCTTAGGCTTGGATTCTTCTGCGGGTAGGTAGCCCCTGCCTTTTTCAATGGCCAATTCTACTTCAAAAGACTTCTCTTCATCCAAATGACAGATGATCTGCTCCGGGTTAAGGATTTCGAAAGAAGAGGTAAACTTCGCAATATCACCCGCCGTAAAAACGTCCTGGTCCTTCACCTCCACGGTAATTTTGCCATCTACGGCCTCGTGAAGTTTTTTGAACCTCACCTGCTTCAGGTTAAGGATGATGTCGGTAACATCTTCCACTACACCTTCGATGGTGGAAAACTCATGTACCACACCGGGGAACTTCACTGAGGTAATGGCATAACCTTCCAAGGAAGAAAGCAAAATTCTTCTCAAGGCATTTCCAATGGTAACGCCATAGCCCTTCTCCAGTGGTTTGAAAGTAAACAGACCATGAAAGTCGTCTGCCTTTTCCATCACCACTTTTTCGGGCATTTGAAATGCTAATATGGACATAATATAAATTCTTTTTTGGTCGGGAAATAATGGATTATTTAGAGTAGAGTTCTACGATCAATTGTTCCTTGATGTTCTCAGGAATATCGTCCCTTCCGGGTACATTAACGAATTTCCCGCTCAAAGAACCGCCATCCCATTCTAGCCAAATGTACCTCTTGATATCCCTTCCTCTTAGGCTTTCTGTAATAGCTTCCAATGATTTGGACCGCTCACGAACTCCAATGATGTCACCTGGTTTTAACTGATAGGAAGGTATATTCACCACCTCGCCGTTCACCAATATGTGTTTATGGGAAACAAGCTGCCTTGCACCTCTACGGGTAGGAGCAATTCCAAGGCGGTAAACCGTGTTGTCCAACCTGGATTCCAGTAGCTGGAGGAGGTTTTCACCAGTTACACCTTTCTTCCTTGAAGCAATGTCAAACATCCTTGCGAATTGTCTTTCCAAAATCCCATAGATGTATTTGGCCTTTTGCTTTTCCATTAGCTGGATAGCGTATTCGGATTGTTTTTTCCTTCTTCCCCGGCCATGCATTCCCGGAGGGTAGTTTTTCTTCTGAAGTACCTTGCTTTGTCCTTCAATAGGTTCGCCAAATTTCCTGGCAATTTTAGCTTTTGGACCTGTATATCTAGCCATTCTTTTTCTACTTTAAATTATACTCTTCTACGTTTGGGTGGTCTGCATCCGTTATGTGGCAACGGCGTCACATCCACGATCGTAGTCACATCGAGTCCTACATTTTGTAAAGTCCTGATGGCAGATTCCCTTCCGGCTCCAGGACCTTTCACAAATACTTCAACCTTTCTTAATCCTAAGTCATAGGCAGTTTGCCCGCAGTTCTGGGCAGCCATTTGGGCGGCATATGGAGTGTTCTTCTTTGACCCTCTAAAACCCATCTTTCCGGCAGATGCCCAAGAGATCACTTGCCCTGAGTTATTGGTAATGGAGATGATGATATTATTGAAGGAAGCCTTGATATGGGCTTGACCCACGGCCTCAACCTTCACCACTCTTTTTTTACCTTTAGCCTTCTCGTTTCTTTTCTGAGCCATAATTACTTCAAGCTTTATTTGGTCGCCTTCTTCTTGTTGGCAACAGTTTTTCTCTTACCTTTTCTGGTTCTTGCGTTGTTCTTGGTCTTCTGACCTCTTACAGGTAGCCCCTTACGGTGTCTTAACCCTCTATAACAACCAATATCCATTAATCTTTTGATACTAAGCTGCACCTCAGACTTCAAGACACCTTCTGTCTTGAACTCTTCTGAAATAATGTTCCTGATCGCCGTGGACTCATCATCGTCCCATTCGCCGGCCTTCTTGTCAAAGGAAATACCAGCTTTGCTCAAGATCGCCCTTGCGGAACTCCTTCCAATACCAAAAATATAGGTAAGGCCTACTTCCCCGCGTTTATTATCCGGAATGTCAACTCCTGCTATTCTAGCCATAGTGATTAACCTTGTCTTTGTTTGAACTTAGGATTCTTTTTATTGATCACGTAAAGCTTTCCTTTTCTGCGGATCACTTTGCAATCAACACTTCTTTTTTTGATCGATGCTTTTACCTTCATGACGCAATTATTAATAGGGGGCAAATACCCCGGCCAATGTATTACTTATACCTATACACAATCCTACCCTTGGAAAGGTCATAAGGAGACATCTCCAGTTTTACCTTATCCCCAGGAAGGATTTTAATATAATTCATTCTCATCTTACCGGAAATATGGGCAATCAACTGATGTCCATTCTCCAGTTCCACTTTAAACATTGCATTAGACAGTGCCTCTATAATGGTACCGTCCTGTTCAATAGATGCCTGTTTAGCCATATTTAGATTTTAACGTGTTCCTCAATATACTCATGGGTGGTCAATACCTCCGTTCTGTCCTTAAAGATGGCCACAGTATGCTCATAATGGGCCGAAGGTTTACGGTCAGCAGTACGTATTGTCCAGCCGTCCCTTTCTTGGACAACATTTCTAGTGCCCAAATTGACCATGGGTTCAATGGCTATAACCATGCCTTCCTTTAATAATGCACCGCTTCCCTTTTTACCGTAATTCGGAACTTCGGGGGACTCGTGCAAGTTTCGCCCAAGGCCATGGCCCACAAGCTCCCTCACCACAGTATATCCTTTTGCCTCTACAAATTTTTGTATGGCATTTCCAATGTCACCGATCCGGTTGTTGAAGACAGCTTTCTCTATACCTAGGTACAGGGACTTCTTGGTGGCTTTGAGGAGGGCCACTACAGAGGGAGAGACTTCACCGACAGGGTAAGTATAAGCGCAATCGCTATGAAAACCTTGGTGAAAGACTCCACAATCTATAGAGATTATATCGCCATCTTTCAAAACATATTCACCGGGAAACCCGTGAACTACCACTTCATTAACAGAGATGCAAAGGGAGGAAGGAAAACCATTGTACCCTTTGAAAGAAGGCACACCATCATGGTCCCTAATATATTCCTCTGCTACCTTATCTAAGAAAGAAGTCTTTACCCCTTCCTTTACATGCTTGGCTACCTCGCCATGTGCCCGTCCTAAGATTTCGGCACTTTCTTTTATGATCGCTACTTCTTCTTCCGTCTTATAATGTATCATGATTTAAGCAACGGCGTAACTTGAAGGGTCATTTTTCATGTTACCGCTTTTCATCATCCCCTCATAGTGACGCATGAGTAGGTAGCTTTCAATTTGTCTTAAGGTATCCAAAATTACACCAACCATAATGAGTAGGGAAGTCCCACCATAAAACTGGGCAAATTCTCCACTCACTCCTGCAATGATCGCAAATGCCGGCATAATGGCAACAAGCGATAACAATATGGAGCCTGGCAGTGTGATTCTAGAAATAATATTATCAATAAAATCAGCGGTGGGAGCACCTGGTTTGATCCCAGGGACAAATCCTCCGTTTCTTTTCATGTCTTCCGCAATTTGCTCCGGGTTTACCGTAATCGCAGTATAGAAGAATGTGAACAGGATAATCATGATGGCAAACACCAGATTATATTGCCAGGAAGTAAAATCACTGAATGTAGTCCCGATGTATGAGGCTATATCAGAAGTGTCTGCCCATATTTGCGCAATTAGCGCAGGCAAAAACATCAATGATTGAGCAAAGATAATAGGCATTACCCCAGAAGCATTCACTTTAATGGGGATATATTGCCTCTGCCCTCCATAAACCTTGCCACCGACTACCTGCTTGGCATATTGAACCGGGATTCTCCTTACTGCCTCTGTAAGTGCCACTACACCCACCACCACGAAGAAAAGCACAACTGCTTCCAAAATAAGTAACAGTATTCCACCTCCGCCTTTAGATAAGGTTTCTGCTATGATGGCTCCAGGAAGTGCAGAAATAATACCGATCATTATGAGCATGGAAATACCGTTTCCAATGCCCTTTTCGGTTATCTTCTCTCCAATCCACATACAAAACATGGTCCCAGAGGTCAATAAGACTAAAGAGCTTACCATAAAGAGTGACTTATTGATTACTATTGCTTCATTAGGAATAGTAGCTGTAATATAGCCAATACCCTGAGCCATGGTAATCAAAATTGTCAGTACCCGGGTAATCTGATTGATCTTCTTCCTTCCGGACTCCCCTTCTTTTTGCAATTTCTGAAAATAGGGAACACCAACAGTTAACAACTGCAACACAATGGAGGCAGATATGTAGGGCATGATTCCCAATCCAAATATGGAAGCCCTACTGAAAGAACCACCAAGAAAGGTATCTATTAATCCAAATATACCTCCTGCAGCTTCTCCCAGCCTACTGGGATCTACTCCGGGAAGAACGATGAAAGAACCGATTCTAAACACTACCAATAAACCAATGGTGTTTATGATTCTGATCCTTAGATCCTCAATGGAAAAGATGTTCTTAACTGTTGTGATAAATTTTTTCATTATTTAAAGCTTATTGACAGATCCGCCTGCTTTTTCTATGGCTGCAACAGCGGAAGCTGAGAACCTGTGCGCACTTACACTTAATTTGCTGGTAAGTTCGCCTGTTCCGAGGACTTTTACAACATCTTTTTTCCCTATCATCCCATTCTCCAAGAGAATTTCTATAGAGATGGTATCGGTATTCAACTTATCAGCAAGTTTCTGCAGATCCACCAAATTGATGGGTTTGTATTCCACCCTGTTGATATTCTTAAACCCGAATTTGGGAATTCTTCTTTGAAGAGGCATTTGTCCACCTTCAAATCCAAGCTTCTGAGAGTATCCAGAACGGGATTTTGCACCCTTATGCCCCCTAGTGGAAGTTCCTCCCTTTCCTGAGCCTTGGCCTCTGCCTATCCTTTTCTTAGACTTTATAGACCCCTTAGCGGGTTTCAGTGTATGTAGTTTCATCTTAACGTATTTTAGGTACCCGAATTTTCCTTCCGTGGAGTGAAATGGGATTAGATTTCTTCCGTTTTAACCAAGTGACCTACCTTGTTGATCATTCCCTGAATCTGCGGAGTTTTCTCCACTTCCACGGATTTGTTGATTCTACCCAACCCTAAGGCTAAGATGGTAGCTTTCTGATTCTTAGGTCTTTTTATGGTACTTCTGATCTGTGTAATTTTTACCTTAGCCATTGGATTATCCATTAAAAACCTTAGATAATTTAACTCCACGTTGCTGGGAAACAGCGATTGCATCCCTTAAATTTTCCAACGCATCGATAGTAGCTTTCACCACATTATGTGGATTGGAGGATCCCTTAGATTTTGCCAAGATATCTGTATAACCAGCACTTTCCAACACTGCCCTCATCGCACCACCGGCCAGTACTCCTGTACCAGGTGCCGCTGGTTTGATCAATACAAATCCTCCACCAAATTTGCCTAATTGCTCATGCGGTATGGTGCCCTTGTAAAGGGGGACTTTGATAAGGTTTTTCTTTGCATCCTCTACACCTTTGGTGATGGCATCAGTGACTTCATTGGCCTTTCCCAGACCAAATCCAACCACTCCATTCTCATCCCCTACCACTACAATGGCGGAAAACGAAAACCTTCTACCACCTTTCACCACTTTGGCTACTCGGTTGATGGCAACTACCTTCTCTTTAAGTTCAGTATCTGTAGCCCTAACGGGTTTTTTTCTTAATTGAGACATAATATCTATTAAAATTTAAGGCCTCCTTCTCTGGCACCTTCTGCCAAAGCTTTTACGTTTCCATGATACAAGTATCCACTCCGATCAAAAACAATTTCGGAATGACCGTTGGCCACTGCCTTCTCGGCCAGTTTTTTGCCTACTTCCTTTGAAACGGATACGTTGATGTTTTTTGTAGCTCCTAGCTCCTTTGAAGAAGCAGCAGCCAGGGTGTGTCCTTGGAGGTCATTCACCAATTGCGCATATATGCCAGTGTTACTCTTGTATACTGACAAACGAGGTCTTGAATCAGTACCGGAAATCTTTTTGCGGATTCCTCTTTTGATTCTTTGTCTCCTTTTATTCTTATTAAAAGCCATGTCTCAATTATTTTTTAGCAGCGGTTTTACCAGCTTTACGCCTCACATTCTCACCTACAAAACGAACACCTTTACCTTTAAACGGTTCTACAGAACGGAAAGACTTGATTTTAGCGGCCACTTGGCCAATCAACTCCTTGTTTATTCCTTCCAGGGTAACCAGAGGGTTTTTACCTTTTGGCGTTTCGGTTTTAACAGCAATTTCCTGAGGTAGGGCAAAGAAAATGTTGTGGGAGTATCCTAAAGATAATTCAAGTACTTGTCCCTGATTGGTGGCTTTGTACCCCACACCTACAAGTTCAAGCTCCTTTTTGTACCCTTCAGTAACACCCACCACCATATTGTTGACAAGTGACCGGTACAAACCGTGCAAAGACTTGTGCCTTTTTGATTCGGTGGGCCTTGCGAACACCACCTGATTGTCCTTTACCTCAACGGCAATGTCAGGAGAAATTTCCTGGGACAATGTACCTTTGGGACCTTTAACAGTTACCACGTTTCCCTTGGCAACGTCTACAGTCACTCCAGAAGGTAGATCTATTGGTTTTTTACCTATTCTAGACATAATGTACTATTAATATACGTAACAAAGAACTTCTCCACCGATTCCTTCGGTACGGGCTTCCTTGTCAGTCATGATTCCTTTTGAGGTGGACAGGATAGCGATACCAAGGCCGTTAATGACTCTGGGCAATGATTCCTTGTTCACATATTTCCTCAATCCAGGCTTGCTCACCCTGGACAGGCTGATGATTGCATTTTCTTTGGTGCTGGGGTTATATTTCAATGCGATTTTTATCGTCCCCTGTGGCCCCACATCATCAAACTTATAATTCTGTATATATCCCTTATCAAAGAGAACCTTGGTGATTTCCTTTTTCATGTTGGAAGCCGGAATCTCCACTATGCGGTGGGAGGCCTTTATGGCGTTCCTCAACCTGGTCAAGTAATCTGCTATTGGATCAGTCATATCTATATATAGTCTAACCACACGCCCCTGAACGGGCGTGCAAAGTTACACATTCACTTCTTATTACAAAAACTATCTTACGATTTTTACCAACTAGACTTCGTGATACCAGGAATTTTACCAGCCGCTGCCATCTCCCTAAAGGTCACCCTGTTTATACCGAATTTCCTCATATAACCTTTGGGCCTACCGGTTAGCTTACACCTGTTATGCAGCCTCACCGGGGAAGCGTTCTTGGGAAGTTTATCCAAAGCCTCATAATCCCCAGCCTCTTTCAGGGCTGCTCTTTTTTTGGCATATTTGGATACCAGACGTTGTCTTTTTCTTTCTCGGGCTTTTATCGACTCTCTTGCCATAATTAATTGTTCTCTTTATTGTTACTTACAAATGGCATCCCAAGGGCTTTCAAGAGGGCGTGGGCTTCCTCGTCAGATTCGGCTGTAGTCACCAAAGTGATGTCCATACCAGAGATGCGAGCCACTTTGTCAATGCTTATTTCAGGGAAAATGATCTGCTCCTGGATTCCTAGCGTATAATTGCCCCTTCCATCAAATCCTTTATCAGAAACTCCCTTGAAATCCCTAACCCTGGGAAGGGCTATAGAAACCAATCTGTCCAAGAATTCATACATCCGGTTTCCTCTCAAGGTCACCTTTGCACCTATGGGCATGCCTTCTCTCAGCTTGAAATTAGAGATGGAATTCTTTGCCTTGGTGGCTACTGCTCGTTGGCCGGTAATAATGGAAAGCTCTTCCACGCCCTGATCCACGAGTTTCTTGTCGGCAACAGCGGCACCTATTCCTTTGTTGATCACAATCTTAGTCAACTTAGGCACTTGCATGACCGATTGATATTGGAACTTTTCCTTTAATTGATCGGAAACTTCCTTAACGAATTTATCTTTTAATCTAGGATTAGCCATTGATCACCTCCCCAGTTTTCTTAGAATACCTTACTAACTTTCCGTCATCGTTTTTCTTCCGGCCGGTTCTGGTGGCTTCACCTGTCTTGGGATCTACCAACTTAAGGTTGCTCAGATGTATTGGAGCCTCCTTTTTTTCTATGTCTCCCTGAGGCCTGTTTGCGGTAGGCTTCACATGTTTGGTTACAATGTTTAACCCTTCCACAATAGCCCTTCTCTTTTTGAGGTCCACCGAAAGTACTTTACCTTTTTTGCCTTTTTCATCTCCCGAGATCACCAACACGGTATCATCTCTGCGGATGTGCAACTTTGGCTGTTTATTGAATTTTCTTTCCATTTCTTACAATACTTCTGGGGCTAGTGAAACAATTTTCATGAACTGCTTTTCTCTAAGTTCCCTTGCGACGGGCCCAAAGATACGCGTACCCCGGGGTTCATCGTTGTTGTTGAGTAGTACCGCAGCATTATCCTCAAACCGGATGTAGGAGCCATCTTTTCTTCTGACTTCCTTCCTGGTTCTGACAATCACCGCCTTAGAAACGGTTCCTTTTTTCATACTACTGGAAGAGAGGGCCGACTTAACGGTAACTACCACTTTATCTCCAATGGAGGCATACCTTCTTTTGGTGCCTCCCAGTACACGGATGACAAGCACTTCTTTGGCACCTGAATTATCCGCGACACTCAATCTAGATTCCTGTTGTATCATGGTTACTTAGCCCTTTCTATAATTTCCACTAATCTCCAACGCTTGTGCTTACTCAGCGGACGAGTCTCACTGATCCTTACAAGGTCCCCCTCGTTGGATTCATTTTTCTCGTCATGAGCAATAAATTTGGTAGTCTTACCCATGAACTTTCCGTAGATAGGGTGCTTAACCTTTCGCTCTACTGCCACGGTGATGGATTTCTCCATTTTA
This sequence comes from Cyclobacteriaceae bacterium, assembly GCA_003565295.1. Classification (GTDB taxonomy): domain Bacteria; phylum Bacteroidota; class Bacteroidia; order Cytophagales; family Cyclobacteriaceae; genus Pleomorphovibrio. The sequence goes on along the minus strand of PXCO01000116.1, from coordinate 2,286 downwards.
TTGCTAACTACCTTTCCTATTCTTTCCTTACGCAGGTTTCTTTCTATAGCCATCTTAGTCTTGTTTAGCCATTTGTTTTTGCGTCAAAAAAGTCTTCAGCCTTGTGATGAGCTTTCTTGTCTGTCTGATCCTATTGGGGTTCTCTATAGGAGAAATGGCATGAGCAAATCTCAGCTTGGTCAGATTTTCCTGCTCAGCAAGGATGCGTTCTTTAATTTCGCTCTCCGTTAATGCTTTGATTTCAGAATTTTTCATTGCTGTATTTATCCGGCGTATTCTCTACGCACCGTGAATTTAGTACTTACAGGAAGTTTCTGCTGAGCCAACCTTAAGGCCTCCTGGGCAACTTCCAAACTTACACCTGTAGCTTCAAAAAGGATGGTTCCCGGTTTAATGACTGCAACCCAATATTCCGGGGCACCTTTACCTTTTCCCATACGCACTTCAGCTGGCTTCTTGGTGATGGGCTTGTCAGGGAATATCCTGATCCAAACCTGGCCTTCCCTCTTCATGGCTCTGGTCATTGCTATACGGGCCGCCTCAATTTGACGGGAGGTGATCCATCCTGCCTCCAGCGACTTGATGCCAAAGTTGCCAAATGCCAAGGTATGCCCCCTTTGGGCTATTCCCTTCACACGGCCCTTATGCATTTTTCTATATTTAGTTCTTCTCGGCTGTAACATGATTCCTCAATTAGGATGAAATTTAGTTGCTTCTCTTTCTACGCTTTGGTCCGCCCTCTCTTCTTCTTCTGTTTCCAGCAGGTGCATTGCCTTTAGCATCACCCATGCCACCTATATTTGGCGATAGATCACGCTTACCATATACTTCTCCTTTGAAGATCCACACCTTGATACCTATGATACCGTAAACGGTATGGGCTTCGGATACTGCATAGTCCACATCCGCACGGATAGTGTGCAAAGGAATTCTGCCTTCTTTGTACATTTCAGATCGGGCCATCTCTGCCCCACCAAGCCTTCCGGAGAGTTTTATCTTGATTCCTTCTGCCCCAACTCTCATCGTAGCTGCGATAGATTGCTTCATGGCTCTTCGGAAAGAAATCCTAGCCTCCAATTGCTGTGCTATGGATTCGCCTACCAATTTGGCATCCAACTCCGGACGTTTGATCTCAAATATGTTGATCTGAACGTCTTTGTTGGTCAACTTCTTAAGTTCCTCCTTGAGTTTATCCACTTCAGAGCCACCTTTACCTATCACCACTCCGGGACGGGCAGTTTGTATGGTAAGGGTTATTCTCTTTAAGGTACGCTCTATGATCACCTTGGAAATACCACCTTTGGGAATTCTGGCGTGTACATAGTTCCTTATCTTTTGGTCTTCATACAACTTATCGGCAAAATCCCTGCCGCCGTACCAATTAGAGTCCCAACCCTTAATGATACCAAGCCTTAAACCAATAGGGTTTACTTTTTGTCCCATGCTTTAGTCTTCGTTTTCGTTTGATTCAACAACATCAGCGGTAACTCCCTCATTGACTGAAGCCACGATAAGGGTTACATGATTTGATCTTTTGCGTATTCTGTGTGCCCTTCCCTGGGGAGCAGGCCTTAGCCTTTTGAGCATACGCCCACCATCCACAAAGATGGTTTTCACATACAGATCCGCTTCCTCCAACTTCTCATCGGGGTTTTTGGCCTGCCAGTTAGCGACAGCGGAAAGCAAAAGCTTCTCCAACCTAATGGAACCGTGATTGGGAGTGAACTTAAGTATATTCAAAGCATGCCCTACTCTTTTACCTCTGATGAGGTCGGCCACAAGGCGCATTTTCCTAGGAGAGGTAGGAACGTTTTTTAATTTTGCTACTGCTTCCATGATTATCTCTTTCCTTTATCTTTCTTGGCGATGTGGCCTCTAAAATTCCTAGTAGGCGCAAATTCACCCAATTTATGCCCAACCATATTGTCGGTCACAAAAACAGGAATGAACTTGTTGCCATTATGTACCGCAAAGGTGTGCCCTACGAAATCCGGGGAAATCATAGACCTCCTTGACCAGGTCTTGATCACGGATTTCTTTCCGGATTCGTTCATAGCATCTACCTTCTTGGCTAAATGATGCTCTATATAAGGTCCTTTTTTTAACGAACGTGCCATAAATTATTTCTTTCTTCTGCTGATGATAAACTTGTTGGAGTACTTCTTAGGAGATCTGGTCTTTTTGCCTTTGGCAAGCAACCCGGTCCTGGACCTTGGGTGACCTCCAGAAGCTCTACCTTCACCACCACCCATTGGGTGGTCCACAGGGTTCATCGCTACCCCTCTG
>PXCO01000249.1 GCA_003565295.1 Cyclobacteriaceae bacterium | reverse complement strand
TTTTCACTGTAATTGGCGGTGGGTAGATTGATGCCTAAACGTGAAAATCCTAAATCACTTTCCTGGTTGAAAATATCACTTTTTAATAATGACCCAGGACTCAATAAATCTGCAATTAATGATGAAATTCCACCATTTTTTTTCAATTTTAAACTCATTTTAACCTCCTTTTTTAGAATATTATTAAATTATTAACAGTTTATATAATATTATTATTTTATTAAAATTAAATTATTAGAAAATTTCTAGATTGAACCATAATATTTGTTATTCAACTATAACAAATGTATTCTATTTATATTAAATCATCAGTGATTTTTGTTGAGTACTATGAATGATTTATGTCAGTGTTATTAGTGGTGTATTAAATGGAATGACCATGATTGTTTGTTCGCAGTGATGGTTATCATTTTTAATGTTGACTAGATCGAAGATTTTAGTGTCACTACACTAAAGTGTCTTGCCTGCGCCAAAATAAAAAACCTGATAGTTTTTTAACTTTTTATTTTACTGAATGTCAGTGGTTTAAATTGGGTTTTTGCCTTCAATTATGTAAATTGAATAGCCTATTTAATGGCCTAATTCAACAACAATCTTAACCCAGAACAAATCATGAAAAACAGATTATCCATCATTTACTTGTTCTGCCTGTATGGCGGAATGTTAGTAGCTTGTCAGTCCTTTACTGAAGAAGTACCACGCAATACTGTTGCTGGATCGGAGGAAGGAGAAGTCCTTTTCTCAAAAGCCCGTAAAGTCAAACATGGCCGATTTGGGGCCTTTCTTACCGGTACAGAGGAAGTCCCACCCATACCTAGGGGAGAAGCTGAAGGTACTGGTGCTGCTTTTTTTGAAATGGCTGATGATGGGAATTCACTCCGCTATGAGGTATGGGTAGCCAATATGACCGGGATAACAGCCGGGCATATTCATTTGGCCCCAGTTGGAGTAAATGGAGGTGTGGTGGTAAACCTGAATCCAACCGCATCTTCAGCCACCCAGAATGGAATGATTGCTGAGGGAAACATTACCAGGGCAGATTTAGTGGGTGCATTATTGGGGCATCCCCTTGATACGTTGTTTAACCGATTGGAGAGAGGATTGGCTTATGTAAATATTCATACCACAAGATTTCCTGGTGGTGAAATCAGGGGGCAAGTGAGCGAGGTCAGACCCAATGAAAATGGCAATTATAATACCCGTCTTTCCGGAGCTGAGGAAGTACCAGCTATAAATAGCAAGGCTAGGGGGGTTGCCAATTTTAAATTCAATTCGGATAATACGGCATTGTCCTATCATGTGAATGTGGCCAATTTGGAAAATGTGAGGGCTGCCCATATCCATTTAGGCAAATTCGGGGAAAACGGACCTGTGGTAGTAGGTATTAGAACGGACCTGGTGGAGGGTCGTGTAAAAGGGGTTTATGCAAAGGGAGTTTTTACAAAAGCAAACCTTTCTGGGCTATTACAGGGGGGTGACCTCCTCATCCTGAGAGAGGCCCTTCGTACGGGGAATGCATACGTAAATGTTCATACGCATAACTTTCCGGGAGGTGAGATCCGTGGTCAGTTATCAAATTAATGATAAAACTCCCATAAGGGTGTAGCTTGCTGCTACACCCTTTTATCCCTTATACCTGTGCGCCTGCGGCTTAAAATCATAACTTCGGAGTTTTGTTTTATAGGATTATAAAGGAAATCTAAACTCCTCGTCAAGCTTTCCTCTGTCCTCGTCTCCCCACGGCCTTGGGGGTTGTACCGCCAGAAATTTTAATGCGGGAACAGGGCCTATTTCCTCAACGAACCTAGCCCAAAATTCCCACATTGAAGTTTGCCTTTTGGAATTGGACAGTCTAATTTAAAATAGGCCTTGGAGCATGTTGATTTTGGATCAAAACCGAAGACAAAAGTAATTGGGTCCTCCTAACTGTACGTGATAATGGGCCGGGGATAAAAATGGAAAATCATGAAATGATCTTTTTGCCGCGAACGAGATTAAACAAAGATGTAGAAGGTACAGGAACAGGACTATTTATCGTGAAAAGAATGGTAGAAGACTTGGGAGGGAAAATTGAGGTAGATAGTTCGCCGGGTGAAGGATCCACTTTCAGGGTTTTTTTCAAAAAGGAGACCGCCAGTTAGGGAAAGCCAGTGAAGCTAACCCCCCAATAGCACATACACCTGAAAAAGGGAATAATCCTAATTATACCCACCTATTCATGATGGATAAGCGGATTATGAGAAAGCACCACTATCAATCTACTTTCCAGCTGATTTCCACCTTTTGCCTGCCCCATTCCCTTGCCAACGCCACATTTTCACCCATATAGATATCAATCTTCTTGGTCCAGCGCCTGTTCATTTTATCCAGCACTTTGTATTTTCCAGGTAGGCCCTTTATACTTACCTCCGCACCGTGTTCAATACCCTCTTCCGCCAGCAAATCCCTGGAAACCGCAATTGCTTTCATCCCAGGCTCCAGTTTGTCTCCCCAGGCGGTAGTCGTAGGGTCTCCTTTTTTGGTCTGGCTTTCCACTGAATTATAGGCAGTGGCTGTCACCTCCATGGTTTTGGTTTCGGCACATGATGCCAGAAATAGAAGGGGGAGGATGTATATAAGATGAAGGTTGTTGATAAATTGATTCATGAGTTGTCGGATGTTGTTGGCAAGCATTTCGGGAATTGGCAGAACAAACGTTTTCAATTATTCTGGTAGGGAGGAAGGGGAGAGAGAAGGCCAAATAAACTTATTGATTTTTCTCGTGTGGTTAAGTGGAAGTTCAAAGTATTGATAGCCTTACTGTTATGTAACCGAAAAATAAAGCCTTTGGTTCATGCTGGAATGATATGTTCGTATAGAGACGACATCCAAATCCCTCCATAGGGATCAGCCCATTCCATGAAATTTGGCCATTAGCCATTCAACTGTGGAAATCGGCAGGAAAATCCTTACAATAGCATAAATTTTAATTATCTTAGAGAATGCACCCTTATATTCCACATCTGCTCGAAGATATAGCGAAGGCTCACCGGAAGGACTCTCCCCAAGAACAGGAAAGTGAGCAGAGCATCGAAGAACACCTTGAAGAAATCGAACGGTGGATTTCAGAAGACCCACCCCATACTTTTGGCCATTTTTGTGGGTTGAAAGTGGAGGATTTCCCTCCTGCCGGCCAGTTATCGGAAGAGGATATGGCGATAGTGCGAAAAGCGTTCGATAAAATGATGTTCAGCTGGAACCTGGACATAGACCTGCCGGATGAGCTTCCCATGTCTATTGCGTATTCAATGACGGTGGACACGCTCAATCAAAAAACGGCTATCGTGAATAACGGATTTATGACTTTTGATTACTGCTCTGGTGCTCCAGAAGAATGCGTTTTCAAGGAATATTGCCCTTGTCTTAAACTTATTGATGATATTCCGGACGACATGGACATGGATGATGAGGATGGCGAGCTTCCTTATTGATAGATTCTTAAAAATAGTTGCCAATATTCTTGGTTGATTATGTTTCGTTCCCGTCCAATCAAGAACAAAAGGGATCTTCAGATAGTTTTGTTGTTCCTACTTGGTTCTAGACCTGTTTTTCGACAGGTTTAGCCGGAGTTCCCGCATCTGCTTCGGTGCCTCGGGATAAATTTCTCCTCTGGCATTATAGAACAAAAAAGGCCCCTTCTGAAAAAGAAGGAGCCTTCATAGTATACCCAGAGCCGGAGTTCCCGATATCCGCTTCGCTGCATCGGGATAAACTTCTCCTCCGGCCATCACTTGACATAAAAAAAGCCTCTTCAAAACAATGAAGAAGCTTTTCCAAATGTACCCAGAGCCGGAGTCGAACCGGCACGAGTGTTACCTCATTGGTGTTTGAGACCAACGCGTCTACCAATTCCGCCATCTGGGCATTTCAATTTATCCCGTTCCTTGCCGAACGGGATGCAAATATGGGCAAAGAATTTTTGACTTACAATTATTTTTGAGCTCTTGCCTTTCTTTTTTTCCGGAAATTTAAGCTTGCACCTGCCCAGAGATACCTGTCTATCTTCTATGCTTTTACTGCTCAATACCTTAGCCTTCAAAAAATATGTTGATGGGACTGTCATGCCTTAATCCCAATAAATCGGCTCCATGGCCATGGTTGATGCCGATTTCCAGCAACCCCAGGCTGTTGAAAAAAGCAAAGCAGTCCCCTGGCTCCACATCATCGTAGGACTGATGCAGCCCCTCCAGGGTTTCCCGCCCGAAATTTATGGTGTATCTTCCGGGGTTGAGCTGGTCAAAAACCTGCTTGGGGATATTGCTGATGAGGTTGCCATAGTGGTCCACCCTCAGCACATAGCCCACGATCTGCTTTTTGCTGGCCTTGAACTGCCTAGGCACCACCTTTTTGATGGCCTTTAATGGGCCTCCGAAATCATGAATGGCCCCACCACTGGCCACTTTGGCGGCTATTGGCGCAAGTATGTCCTTGGCAGGAAAGGTGCTGTGCTTCACATGTATATCCGCAAATTTCACCACAATGCCAGGATCCTGGTCGGCAAGCATGCTCAACACCCCGTTGTTCGGGCCTATAAATATATGCTCATTCAATTTGATGCCGATAAAACCATCCGTATGGCTGCTGGTGCAATTGATGGCCATCAGGTGAACAGTGCCCTTTGGGAAATCATTATACACCGACCTTAAGAGAAAGGCAGCGTGCGCAATGTCATATTGGGTCACATGGTGGGTAATGTCCACAATGGTAAGTTGGGGATTAAAGGAAAGCATTTTTGCTTTTACCGCTGCGCAGTAAAAGTCCGTATTACCAAAATCAGAAGTAAATGTTACCAAGGCCATAGCATCCTAGTAAATTAAAAATTCGTACTTTTGTGTCAGGTGTGAAACAAAAGTAGGAATTTTATCCTTGAATAAAATAGAGAACCCACAAATTGAAGCTCAAGTATTGGTAGAAAAAGTAATCACATTGGAAAATGTCTCGCTTTTGGACTTTCTAGGAAGTGAAAACGAGAACATCAAACAAATTGCCTCTGCTTTTCCGCAAAGTAAAATTGTAAGCCGGGGAAACGAAATCAGGATCAAAGGCCAGGCTCCGGAAATTTTACGCATCAACGATATTTTGAACATGTTGCTGGAGCACCTCAATCGTTTTGGCCAGGTCACCCCGGAAAATGTCCAGGAGTATATCTCCCTGGAGGGGACCTCCCTGGAAACCTTGAAAACCAAAGAGGAAATCATCCTATATGGTAACAAGGGCTTGGTGATAAAGCCTAAATCGGCTAATCAAAGAAAACTCGTGGATTCCTCATATGCCAACGACCTTGTTTTTGCCCTTGGGCCGGCTGGAAGTGGTAAGACCTATATCGCCGTTGCACTCGCGGTGAGGGCCTTGAAAAACAGGGAGGTGAAAAGGATCATCATCACCCGTCCGGCAGTGGAGGCTGGGGAGAACCTGGGTTTTCTTCCCGGTGATTTACAGGAAAAATTGGATCCTTATCTAAGACCCATATATGATGCTTTGGGGGACATGGTGCCTTCCGAGAAGCTGAAATTCTATCAGGAAACCCGGGTGATAGAAATCGCCCCTCTGGCCTATATGCGTGGCAGGACCCTGCATGATGCCTTTATACTTTTGGACGAGGCGCAAAATACCACCTCAGAGCAAATCAAAATGTTCCTTACCCGGATGGGCCCCAATTCCAAGGTGATTGTGACGGGGGACCAATCACAGGTAGATCTCCCCCTTAAGCAGAGGTCCGGCTTAAGCGAATCCTTGCGTATCCTTCAGGATGTGAGGGGCATTGGCGTGGTGAAGTTGACAGGTAAAGACGTGGTAAGGCATAAATTGGTAAAATCCATCATTGCAGCTTACGACAAACACGAGGATGAAAAAATCGGTCCTAAATAAAAGCGTTCAGGTGTTGAAGGCAGAGAAGGATGATCTCCCCTTGGTCTTCCAGATCCGGCAAAAGGTATTTGTGGAAGAACAAAAGGTGGCTCCAGAAGAGGAATACGACGAGTTTGAGAACTCATCTCACCAGTATTTGGCATTTTGGGAGGGACACCCGGCGGGCACAGCCAGATGGAGATTCACGCAAAAAGGAGTGAAACTGGAACGGTTTGCGGTTCTTCCTGCCTATAGGGGCAAGGGAATTGGTTCAGCTTTGGTAAAGCACCTACTTGAAAGCATTGCCGAGCATCCTGAAGCCGCTGGCAGGGTAAAATACCTGCATGCCCAACTTCCCGCGGTTTCCCTATATGAGCGGCATGGCTTTAGGAAAAAGGGGGATATTTTTGAGGAATGTGATATTTTGCACTACTTGATGAAACATTTAGGACATTAAGTCCATTAGAGTAAGATAAAGATTGTTTTAATGTTTTCTTTTTAACAGCAAATCGGAATAAAAATGAAAAAGACGGTATTTCTATTGGGATTAATGGCTTTGGCACTAGGAGCTCATGCACAGATGCAACGTGAATTGCCTAAGAATGAGGTGAAACTGAATATTTTTAATACCATCATCATTGGATCATTGGAATTGGGTTACGAGCATTTTATTGATCAAAATCAGTCCTTGGGCGTGGAGATCATGTTTTTTGATCGTTTTTCCTATTATTCCACTACAGAAGAGGGTAGGAGCTTTGATGCCACTAGTGCGGTAATCTCCTATAATTACTATTTTGTGTCAGATATGGATCCTTCCGGTTTTTACCTCTCGCCTTTCCTCAAGTACAGGGGGGGCACCTTTACGGAAATCGGTGAAAATGCCCAAACTGTGGATACCAATATGAACAGTTTCATGATTGGTATAGGGGCAGGGTATAAGTGGGTCCACAACGAAAAGTTTGCTGTGGGACCGTACGTAAAAATTGCCAGGGGCTTTAATAATGAAGTAACAGACCGTTTCTCCCCGGTTGAGTTTAACGCAGGGTTTAGTATAGGTTTCAGGTTTTAGCGGATTTTTATCAGGATTTTACCCATTTGTTTCCCTTCTTTCATTCTCTCAAAAGCCTTGGCAGCCTCTTGAAGGGGGAATTCCGCATCTATGATGGGTGTGATCTGATGCCTACTGGTAAAATCCAACATCTCCTCAAAGTCCTGATCACTGCCCATGGTAGTGCCTTGTAAGCTTACCTGCGACCAGAACACTTTTCTCACATTGAGTCCGGTGGGATTACCAAGTGTAGCTCCAAAAAAGACAATTTTGCCCCCGGGAACGGCTACGGAAAGCAGATGGTCAAGGGTATCACCCATGGCACTGTCTATGATGATGTCAAAACCTCCGGCTAAGCCCAAAGCCTCCCGCGTCCAGTTTGGGTCATTGTAGTTAAATCCTCCTTTTGCACCGATTTCCTTAGCCTTGTAGAGTTTCGCAGGGTCCCCGCTGCTCACATATACATCTGCCTGGGCGGCAAGTGCAAACTGTGCGGCAAATTGAGCCACTCCACCACCGAAACCAGTGATCAACACCTTATCGCCTTTCTTGACTTTTGCATGATAAAAGAGGGCCCGGTATGCAGTTAGCCCTGCCAGAGGCAAGGCAGCGGCCTGCGCCAGGCTTAAATGTGTCGGCTTACTATATATCCTGTCTACAGGGATATGGAGATATTCCGCAATAGTCCCATGGTCGGGCATGCCCAGAATCCTGAAGTTTTTGGATTGTGCTTTTTGGTCTTCCCCCCAATCCAGTGCGGGGTTCACCAGCACCTCCTTATCCTGCCAAGAATCGTCTACCTCACTGCCCACCTCCTCCACAATTCCCGATCCGTCGGAGCCCAGGATCACACCGTCTTTCAGGTTGGGATATTTCCCTTGCCTACACCACTCGTCCCTGTGATTGAGGGAGGCAGCGTGTATGGCAATACGAACTTCTTCAGGCTTTAAAGGGGGCAAACTCACCTCGCTGAGTTGAATATTGTCCACATGGTTGCGGTCTAAGATAATGGCTTTCATCGGTATTGTTGTTTTAAGAGGTTGACATTAAAAAGGGGCCTCCTCCCCACTGCCCATACCCCCAGCAAAGGGGTCATCGTTATCAGGGCCATTGGCTTTGCTTCCCATCCGGATCATGTTGTCCTGGTCAAAGCCTTGCCCACCCGCTTGACTGGGAAATCGGTTGCCGTAAATGGCATCCTGGGCCTGATAGGGAGTGTTGAGGTCTAAATCTGTAAACTTGGTGTATTTCCCAATGAATCTGAGTTTTACATTTTCCAAAGACCCGTTCCTGTGTTTGGCAATGATGACCTCCCCAACACCGGCAGTGCTGTGTCCCTCTTCATCTTCGGTGATGCCATAATATTCTGGTCGGTAAAGGAACATAACTATGTCTGCGTCCTGCTCTATGGCCCCCGATTCCCTCAAGTCAGACAATTGTGGGCGCTTGTCGCCACCTCTGGTCTCCACTGCCCTGGAAAGCTGTGACAGGGCAATCACAGGCACATTCAATTCCTTAGCAATTTTTTTCAAGGCCCTTGAAATGCTTGAAATTTCTTGTTCCCGGTTCCCGGTGTTCCCTGACTTGGCTTCTCCGGACATGAGCTGGAGGTAATCAATCACGATCAATTGCACATCGTTCTGTGCCTTGAGCCTTCTACATTTGGCCCTTAATTCCAAAATGGAAAGGGCGGGAGTGTCGTCGACGAAAATAGGTGCAGTGCTGAGTTTATTCGTCTTGTGCATGAGCTGCTGCCACTCGTACTCGGCCAGGTTCCCTTTTTTGATTTTTTCCGAATCCAATTCGGCTTCTGAGGAAATCAACCGGTTGACCAATTGTATGGAGGACATTTCCAGGGAAAAAATGGCAACGGGCCGGCTATGGTCCACCGCTGCATTTCTTAATACAGATAAAACAAAGGCTGTTTTCCCCATGGCAGGCCTGGCGGCGATGATCACCAGGTCTGACTTCTGCCACCCCGAGGTCACCCTGTCCAGGGATGTGAAGCCACTTGGCACGCCCGTGAGACCATCTTTCTGCCCCTTCTTGCTTTCCAGCTCCACTATGGCTTCCCTCATAATGGACCGCATGTCCGCATAATTTTTTTTGATGTTGTTTTCGGAGATATCGAAAAGGGACTGCTCCATTTTGTCCAGCAACTCAAACACATCTGTGGTGTCTTCGTAGGCCTCCTTCTGGATTTCAGAAGCGATGCGTATCATGTCCCGCTTCATGGCTTGTTCGGTTACGATACGCGCATGGTATTCAATATTGGCGGCAGAGGACACCTTGGAGGTAAGCTCGGTGATGTAATAGGCACCGCCTACCAATTCAAGGTTGCCGTTTTTCCGGAGTTGGTTGGTGACGGTTAGCAGGTCTATGGGTTCACCCTGATTAAAGAGGTCCAGGATGGATTCGTAGATGAGTTTGTGTGCGTCTTTATAAAAACTGTTTTGAGAAAGGATGTCCACCACCGCAGTAAGGGCGTCTTTTTCCAACATCAATGCCCCAAGTACAGCTTCCTCAAGGTCCACGGCCTGTGGGGGCATTTTGCCCAATGAGGAGGTTGGTTCCGAGCTTCTGGGGGATTTCCTGGTTCTGGTTTTATTTCCCGGGTTCTGATCTGCCATATCAACAAATGTACCTGCTTTGAGTCAAAGGTTTTAAACAATTTATGCACGTTATTATCCACAACCTTTTCTCTTTTTACATAACAGCTTAAGTCCCTGATTATTTCCTACATGAGCGCATTTATCAGGATTTTCAATAGTTGATTTTGTCCATTCTAAATACTGGAGGCCAGCAAACTCTTGTTGTGGCAGTAAATTGGGGATATTCCTGTATATTTGCACTGATGCTGCCCCAAGGCAGGATTTTGATTATCACCTTTACTTAACCTTAACCATGAAGCTTAATTTAAGATCGCCATTGGCATTTTTTGACATTGAAGCCACAGGAGTGAATATTTCCACGGATAGAATTGTGGAGATTTCCATTTTGAAAATTCTTCCTAGCGGCCGGGAAGAACTCAAAACTTGGAAAATTAACCCTACCATTCCCATCCCAAAGGAGTCCTCACTTATTCACGGGATTTACGATGAGGATATTAAGGATGCACCTACCTTCAAAGAGGTGGCAAGGGAGCTTCACCAATTCCTCAATGATGCCGACCTGGCGGGATTCAATGTGGTAAAATATGACATCCCACTATTGGTGGAAGAATTCCTAAGGGCTGGGATAGATTTTGACGTGGAGAAAAAGAATCTCTTGGATGCCCAAAAGATCTTTTTCCTGATGGAAAAAAGAAATCTTTCTGCCGCCTATAAGTTTTACTGTGGAAAGGTGTTGGAAAATGCGCACAGTGCCGAAGCAGATACCCTAGCCACTTATGAAGTGTTTAAGGCCCAGGTGCAACGCTATGAGGGAGAAGAAGTGGAGGATTTGCAAGGGAACAAAATCGGGGTGTTGGAAAATGACATGAAAAAGATCCATGGCCTGATCAACGAAAGAATGGTGGACTTGGCAGGCAGGTTTATCTTCAACGATGAGGGGCAGGAGGTATTTAACTTTGGAAAACTGAAAGGTAAGACCATAGAGCAGGTATTAGTAGAGGAGCCCGGGTATTATGACTGGATGATGAAGGGGGATTTTCCTTTGGACACAAAAAGGAAGTTTACCCAGGTCAAATTGAGGAGTTTCAATAAAAAATAACCTTGGTTCAACAAACCTGATCAGCTCCTTCGCAACTCAAGTACGGTGATTTCTGGCCATATCCCCACCCTACCGGAAAAGGCATGGAACCCAAACCCCCTGTTTACATATAGGAATTTCCCAGCATGCTCAGCCAAGCCGGCCCAGTTGGGGTAGCGAAATTGAGCCGGACTCCATCGGATCAGCGGTGTTTCTATCCCAAACTGCATCCCATGTGTATGGCCACTTAGGGTGAGATGTACTTTTTTGGAGTTGTTTTTCACTTCTCTATCCCAATGGGAAGGGTCATGAGAGAGTAGGATTTTGAAATCATCCTGCCTCACTTTAGATAAAGCTTTTTCCAGGTCACCCTTTGCATGAAAGCCTACACCCCAGTTCTCCACGCCCAATAAACTGATCCGTTCCCCGTCTTTCTCTAGGGTCACGTGCTCATCCAGCAGCAGTTTAAACCCCATTTTCTGATGTTGTGACTTGAGCCGCTCAAAATTTTCTTTTTTTGCTTCAGGGCTTGGCCAGGAAACATAGTCCCCATAATCATGGTTACCCAAGATGGAAAATTGTCCATAGGGAGCCCTGATTTCCCCAAACCCTTGTAAAAATGGATTAATTTCCTCGGCTTTGTGGTTCACAAGATCTCCCGTGAAAACAAACAGGTCAGATTTTTGCTCTTTTGCGAGGTTGATGCCCCTCTGCACCGCTTCCACGTCTGCGAAGCTCCCCGCATGGATATCCGAAAGCTGGGTAATGGTAAAGCCGTCAAAAGCCTTTGGAAGGTCTTTGAAATAGACGGTTTCACGGATCACCCTGAAATGGTATTTGCCTTTCCAGATGCCGTATACGAATCCCGCAAAGGGGATGGCACCCACCGCAAAAGCCACCTGGCTTATAAATTTTCTCCGTGCGGGCATGTATCCTTGCTGATCGGTAGCATGGTTGTTGAGAAAATTAATTCCAGAAGCTAGGGTACGAAAAACATCCTCCCCAAACAAAAACAAGATGATGGTAAGTTGGGTGACCGAAACGGTCAGCATCACATTGAGCACTTGTTGGGAACCCCTGCTGATCTGACCTTCCCGCATAATGCGGATAAAGGTGATTAAAACCCAGACCATGATGCCACCCATGAGTACCCAATACACTACTTTAACACCTATTTTTACTTTTTCATTTTCCCAATCCGCAAGTAGCGTCTTTATACCTTGAAAGGTATAGCCATTGAGTAAACCGAGTAAGCAGCAAATGATCAAAAGAAAAATCACAGGTCCTAGCGTGTTCATGGAAGAAGAAAACAATTTCTTTTAAATAAACGAAAAGGACAAAAAAGGTTCTGTCAGTCCGATAATTTTTTTATCACCACACTTGTTTCCAGCTTTGAGGCCACTTGTCGGTCTCCCCCCACCGATCCATGAACGGGAAGAGTGTTTTCGGGATGGAAGCTGCAAGCCAGGGGGATGTAATGTTCATCTACCAATAGGCCAAGATTGGGGTCAAGGCCCACCCATCCGGCACCAGGCAGGTATACCTCTACCCATGCATGAAGTTCATGCCCGCTATCCAGTTCAGGATTGAAGGCGTATCCACTCACAAAACGGCTAGCCATTCCAAGGCCCCTGGTCATGTGCATCATCATCCAAGCCAAATCCCTGCAAGAGCCCCTCTTTTGGTCAAAGGTGTAACTAGGGTTCCACAAGGTTTCCTCTTCCCTGATGATATGTTCCCAATCCTGGTATATGCCTGCATTAAGGGCTGTGAGTATGGTCAAGGGGTCACGCTGGGCAAGAAAGATTTTCCCAAAATCCTGGAGTAAACTGTTTTTATCATGCATTAAATAAGGTTGCAGGATGGGAAGATCCTTTTCCTCATAAGAAAAGTGGGGCTTTCGGTCCATTTTAAGTGAATCCACAAAACGGGGGGTGATGACAAACCCAAAGGGATTAAAAGGATGACTCCAGATTTTTAATTTTATGTCTAAGGAAAGTTCCTGGTGGGGGTCTTTAAACCAGGCCAATAAATAGGGATTGCCCTCTATGCTGTACCTTTCGTTGCTACCCTCGGGAAGAGGGGAAATACGAATTTTATAGTCCTCCAGCAAAAGGTGAGCCCTTTGCAGGGGCTTGAGAAATATCTGGTGGGGGTTAAGTTGAACTTTCTCCTGATATTTGTAAACGGTTTGATGATCTATGCTTAGAAGCATTTCATGTGTTTAAATTTTCTTTTCAGCGGCCTTAACTTGCCCCGGTTTATCGGGGTGGAATCTCGCAGTACCCCGATACGGGGCATCCCACTGTGTGTCGTTCTCGTCATGCCCTGACTGCCGTCAGGACAGGCTCGATTTCATATGTTTATATCTTGTTGATTTCGGCAATCGGTTCGTGATGAAATGCTTTATTTAACACATCTGCGGGAAGCTTGTTGATGGCCTCTTTTAGGCAGTCGTTCCAATATTCTGAGATATGCTGTAGCTCCCCTTGATGAAACCTGTTTTCTATGATATTATAAGTATCCTTTTCCAATACCACCGTGTCAATGGGGTAATCCACATCGTTTGAACTGATCCTGGTGGCATCGAAAGCTAAAAAGGCACTTTTAAGCGCAAATTCCAAAGGCTCGTCAAAGGTCATTGAGCGGCGAACCACTGGATTACCAAACCCGGTGTTGCCAATAATCACAAATGGGGTGCCCTGCCTGACCTCAATCCAGTTACCCTGAGGGTAGAGCAAATAGAGCTTAGGCTCTTTGTCCTCCTCTAATTGGCCACCAATAATGGAGAACAGGTTGAAGGTTAGGCCGGATTCCTCAAGGGAGGCTTTGTCCTCCCTGGCCACCTGTTTTACCTGATCGGCAAAACCATTCACCGCCTTATAAAGCTTGTCATAATTATCGTCTTCCTTTTCAATCAATTCCCCAAAATAGGTTATTGCCTTGTCCCGAACCGACCGCAGCCCGGAGGTCATGATAAAGAAAGAATGGTTTTTCCGGTTTACCGTATAAACTTTTTTAGATGTGGTGGTATCACTTCCGGAAGTGATACGGGTGTCAGCCAATCCAATTATTCCGTATCTGGTCTTAATTCCTATACAAAATGTCATCCCTGCCTATTCAATTGACTTACAAAGTTATCTTTTATTTGAAAATAATTGTCATCTATTTTGTCGGAGATTTTATTAATTTTCACGAGCAGGTTTTCCAGGTATTCGTGAAGCCCGGTCTCAATTACGTCATTGACATCGTCAAATTCCAACTTGGAGCGTAACTCACCCATAGTTTTTTCAGCACTATTGGAAAAACCGGAGCCATTGGATCCGGAAATTTTAAACAGGCAGTTTTCGGCTTCCTTCAAGCAATAAAAAACAGAGCGCGGGAAATATTTGTTGAGCACCAGAAATTCCACCACCCCTGAGGGGTCTATATTCCCGTAAAGCCTTCTATAGGTGTTGAAGGCTGTTACGGATTTAAGTAAGGCCATCCAATGTAAAAAATCAAGAGGTGAACCAATCTCTTCTACGGAAGGCAAAAGAATGTGGTATTTGACATCCAAAATCCGGGAGGTTTTATCTGCCCTTTCCAGGAAAAGCCCAAGTTGCCTGAAATACCAGCCTTCTGTTCTGGCAACAGTGTTGTCTGCCAGCCCGTATAAAAGTAGAATCTGATTTTTTACACTCTCAAAAAAAGCCCTTGGATCCTCTTTTTTCCATTCCTTCCTTTCTGCTCCTTTTTTTACAAAATGGTAGGTTTCGTTTAGTTTTTCCCACGTTTCCTTGGTAAGGTTTTCTCTGATAATACGGGCATTTTCCCTTGCCGAAGTCACAGAAGAAATTATTGAATTAGGGTTGTCTTTATCAAAAGCCAGAAAGTAAATGACTTCTTTTTTGTCAAACCGGTCAAATTTACTTCTAAATATGGAGTCGTCACCAGTTGCCAAGATTAGAGGCTCCCATTGCTCCTGTAAGTCTCCGGGTAGATCCAGCATCAGGTTAAAATTCACATCTATAAATCGTGCATAATTCTCGGTTCTTTCTAAGTATCTCCCCAGCCAATATATTGAATTCGCTACTCTACTTAACATATGTCCGTCGATTTAGTCATTAAACAATACCCAAGTGTCTTTACTTCCCCCACCCTGGGAGCTGTTTACCACTAGGGATCCTTTTTTTAGCGCTACCCTTGTCAGTGCCCCTGGTATCACTTCTATTTCTTTTCCATACAAAATGTAAGGTCTAAGGTCTACATGTCTTCCCTCCACCTGTTGGTTGTCTATAATGGTAGGAACCGTGGATAGGGAAAGTGTAGGCTGCGCAATATAATTGTTGGGATTTGCCTGGATAAGCCTACGGAATTTCTCATGTTCTTCTTTGGTGGATTTGGGACCAATCAACATCCCATAACCACCAGCAGCGTTGGTTTCTTTCACTACCAGTTCCTCAATATGCTCAAGCACATACCTTCGGTCCTTTTCCTCACGGCAAAGATAAGTTGGCACATTGTTTAAGATAGGGTCCTGATCCAGGTAGTATTTAATAATCCTAGGCACATAGGCATAGACTGCTTTATCATCTGCCACTCCTGTCCCTGGAGCGTTTGCAATACCGATGTTTCCGGCTTTATAAGCTTCAAATAGGCCAGGTACTCCTAAAAGCGAGTCAGAATTAAAAGCCATAGGATCCAAAAACACATCATCTATCCTTCTATATAAAACATCAATTTGCTCCAACCCCTTAGTGGTCTGCATATACACGAATTTATCTTTGACAAGGAGATCCATCCCAGACACCAGTTCCACACCCATTTGCTGGGCCAAGTAAGAGTGTTCGAAATAGGCGGAGTTAAATATGCCGGGTGTCAAGACTCCTATCACAGGCTTACTCTTGTCAGAGAGGTGCTGAAGCATATTGAAAAGGCGGGCAGAATAATTCGAGACTGGCCTTACTCCAAGCCTGTTGAATAGTTCGGGAAATGCCCTTTTAATAATCTCCCTGCTCTCTAGCATGTAGCTTACTCCGGAAGGACATCTCAAGTTGTCCTCTAAGATAAAATAAGCACCAGTTTTATCCCTTACCAGATCAGTACCGGTGATATGGCACCAAATGCCCTTTGGAGGTGTTAGCCCCTTACAAGGTTCCAGGTAGTCCTTACTGCCTAAAATCAAATCCTCAGGTATAATTTTGTCTTTGAGGATTTTGCCTTCATTATAGATGTCCTGAAGAAAATGGTTCAGGGCATCAATACGTTGGATAAGCCCTCTTTCCAATAATTGCCATTCCGAACCTGGAATGATTCTGGGGATAATGTCAAGGTGTAAAATCTTCTCTATCCCTTGTTTATCATGGTAGACATTAAAAGTCATCCCCATAGCCATTTGGGCCTTGTCCGCAGCAAATTGTAGTCGATTTAGCTTTTTCTTTGGGCTGTTTTTCAGCAGCTCGTCAAATTTTATACAATGGTGCCTAACTTCTCCATTTTCATCATACATTTCGTCATAAAAACCGGGTTGGGTAGTAGGTTCAAATTTCATGTGTTAGTGATTAATGATTTATTTCTAATGCGCCACATCCAACTTCCAGTACTTGTTAAATTGCGTATTGGTATTCCGCTGTACACCAATGATTAAAATAAAGCTAAGAGCATTTATCCATATATTGGTGAACTAGGAACTGCCTAATCAGTTATAATTTAGCCAAAAAAAATAATTTTTGCAAAAATCTTTTTGGCAGAAAAAAATACCCGAGCATCAAAATGAATCCTAAAGGATGTGAAATGTACCCTGAAAATTTGGGCTAATTTGGTCTGTGTTGCGACTTACTTACAATAATATGCTTTTTGTTTAACCTTGTAAAGTGGGGTTTAAGCCTGCCAAATCTAAGATAAAAGCATATTCCATCGCCAACTCTTTCAAAGCCTTGAACCTTCCACTTGCACCTCCATGCCCAGCTTCCATATTGGTGTGCAGGTAAAGTTGGCTTTGCCCGGTTTTCATTTCCCTCAGCTTTGCTACCCACTTTGTAGGTTCCCAATATTGTACCTGGCTATCATGAAGACCGGAAGTTACCAATAGGTGGGGATATGCCTGGGCCTTCACATTGTCATAAGGAGAGTAGGAAAGCATGTAATCATAAAAAGCTTTATCTTTAGGATTGCCCCATTCATCAAACTCCCCGGTGGTCAGCGGAATGGTTTCATCAAGCATGGTAGTCACCACATCCACAAAGGGGACTGCAGCCACTACCCCTTTGAACAAATCAGGTCTCCAGTTGATGACAGTGCCCATCAACAAGCCCCCGGCACTTCCTCCCATTCCGAAAAGTTGATCTTTGGCAGCATAACCCTCCAAAATGAGATGTTCCGCACATGAAATATAATCCGAGAAGGTGTTCTTTTTCTGCAGCATTTTACCCTGCTCGTACCAATACCTTCCCATTTCCTGTCCCCCGCGGATATGCGCAATGGCATAGGCCACGCCTCTTTCCAATAAACTCAGTCTATGGGAGCTAAAAGAGGGGTCTATGCTTATACCATAGGATCCGTAGGCATATAGAAGTAGGGGGGAGGAGCCATCTTTACTAAACAGGGATTTTTTATAGACCAAGGAGATGGGAATTTCGGTGCCATCCTCAGCCTTTGCCCATATCCGTTCTGAACCATAGGCGGAAGGATCATGTCCACCCACCACTTCTTGCTGTTTCATGAGTTTGCGCTCATGGGTGACCATATCGTAATCGTATATAGAGCTCGGGGTAGTGAGTGAACTGTATCCGAATCTAAGCGCTTGTGTGTAAAATTCCGGGTTGTTTCC
The DNA here is from genome assembly GCA_003565295.1 of Cyclobacteriaceae bacterium. Taxonomy (GTDB): domain Bacteria; phylum Bacteroidota; class Bacteroidia; order Cytophagales; family Cyclobacteriaceae; genus Pleomorphovibrio. The sequence continues at coordinate 12,262 of PXCO01000249.1, read as the reverse complement.
TATCCAAACCGTGTAGACCGGGTCGTCCATGGCAATGACATGTTTATCTTTTCCCTCCCGGTTTCTGATCACCAGCCTGCTTTGACCAAAAAATCTTTCCTGGCAGACGAGGTGGTTATTGAACACCTCAAAAGCTTCCATTAACACGTTTTCATTATAGGGGATGAAATCCACCCAATGATCCATTCCTGGGTTTTCGATTGGAGCCTTTACCAGTTTGAAGTTTTGTGCACCATGGGCATTGGTTAATATAAGAAAATCTCCATCCCCATGATCAACTGTGTATTCCAGATTTCTTTTGCGGGATTGAATCAGGGTAGGGGTGGCTTCAGGGGATGAGGCAGGGATATACCGGTATTCACTGGAAACGGTGCTCTCAGAAACCAAAAACAGGTATTCTCTGGATTTGGATTTGCTGACGTGACAAGCAAAAGTATCATCGGATTCCTCGAAGATCAATTGATCCTCTTCCTGTGAGGTCCCAAGCAAGTGTCTATATATTTGAAAGGAGCGTAGGGTGGTTGGATCCTGCTTGGTATAAAAAAGGCTTTTTCCATCATTTGCCCATGCGAAATTCCCCGAAACCTCACTGATTTCATCCGACAGATGATTGCCGCTTTGGAGGTTTTTAAATTTCAATTGATAAATTCTTCGACCTACGTTGTCAAAAGCATAACAAAGGAGTTGTTGGTCTTCGCTTGTGCTCAATCCCCCAATCTGAAAAAATTCATGAGACTGGGCAAGTTCGTTCACATCCAAAAAAACTTCCTCTCCGGTATCTAAACTGCCCTTTTTTCTGCAATAGAGGGGATATTCGGCTCCCTTGATAAACTTATGGTAATAAAAATACCCACCCTTTGCAACTGGGACACCTTCATCGTCCTCCCTCATTCTCTCCTTCATTTCTTGGAATAGCTGCTCCTGAAGGGCTTCTGTTGCTGACATTTGTGCTTTGAGGTAGGCATTCTCATTATTTAAGTGGGCGATTACTTCAGGGTTTTCTCGTTCGTTGAGCCAATAATAGGGGTCCACCCTGAATTCACCATGGGCAAAAATTTTCTTTCCTCTTTTAGTTGCAATTGGGGGCTGATTCATTCTTTAATTTTGCTATTGGGACTAACTGCCAAAATAAATTATCAGGTAGGTTGGTTAATTCCAATTAATTAGGTTAAATTTTTAAAATTTATTTGTGCGCTTCTAAATTTTCTAACATTATCTCACAAATGTATGGGTTTACTTAAAGAATTCAAGGATTTTGCAGTAAGAGGCAATGTGGTAGATCTGGCCGTAGCCGTGGTCATTGGTGCTGCCTTTGGTAAAATCACCTCTTCCCTGGTGGCAGATATTTTGATGCCTCCCATTGGGTTATTGGTTGGAGGGGTGGATTTTACGGATTTGATGGTGGTGCTAAGGGAGGCATACATTTCGCCGGCCGGGGATGAAATCAACGCTGTGACAATCAACTATGGCAATTTTATCCAGGTATTGATTGACTTTACGATCATTGCTTTTTCGATTTTTCTAGTGGTGCAGTTAATAAATCGACTGAAAAGAAAGGAAGAGTTGGCTGCCACACCTCCTCCCCCTACAGTAAACAAACAGGAAATCCTCTTGGAAGAGATCAGGGATTTGCTAAAGGGAAACACCAAGCAAAATCAATAAATGGCTATGGTCCATTTATCTATTAAATTGATACCTTAATTGCAGGGTAGTTTCGCTAAGATGGTTTCCCATAATTTGCTGAAGCCCTGTACCGATTGAATTCCTATCCGTATAGGATGTTCTGGCCCATCTTCCCCAAAAGGTAAGCTGTGTACTGATTTTCCATTGTCCGAGTAAATAATACCTTAATCCCTGTCCGTGGTAATTCGGAAGGGAAAATGCCCATAATACATTCCGCTCATAAATATATTGGCGGTTTTCAAAATCCTCTGTGTCAAAAAGAGCGATCCTACCACCAAACCTGACCTTGCCCATATCCGCATTAAGGTCCTGAACCAGGGCATAACCTTTGGTATATTGACCTCCTAATTGGAAATCACTTGCCTGTACACGGGATTTTATTTGCCAGGTGTCATTTAGCCTGTGTTCAAGACTCAGGACCAGATTACGCCTCCTTCCTCTTCCCACATGGTGCGAATGGCCTTCTTGTTCTGCACTGGGGAAGTTTCTATCCTTACTCTCACTACGTAGTTGTAAAAATAAAAGGGTGGATCTAGAAGGGGTATAACTTATCCTACTCAGCCATTCCGTCCCGCTGGATGGGCGGTAAACCCTGAACCTGAGCCAAGGAAAGCGAAAGTGATCATGATAAACTGACCAGTTAAATTTTCTGCTGGGTTTATATTGTAACCCAAGATAAAGCCCGGTTTCATTGATGGGTCTGGTTCCCTCAGAAAAGGCATTGCCATAGAAACTGTGAAAATTCCTCTCAAACCTTCTCCATAGTACAGAGAGATCCACTTTGGGATGCAAGCTGCTCATCATGCCCAATACAGTGCCAAAACCACCACTTTTTGATCTGGCGCCCTCTCCAAAGAAAAAATAATTGAGAAAATTATAGGAAAAGTAAGTACTGTAAATTCGATTCTCGCTTCCACTGAACTCGAAGGCATTATAGGTTCGCGGTATGGGAACGAAAGATTGGCTAAACCGGGTATGCAGCAAGTTTGCCCCCCATTGCAAGTTCTTATCAGGGCTATTGTAATGGATGTTGCCGCCAATATTTTGCTCTCTCGCCTGGGCCTTGGCGGCAATTTCAGAAGGAGTGCGGTGCAGTCCACTCCTCAAAAGAGAAGAAATATAGGACTCCTGCCTATCCATGGTGTCCAGGTTTTCCTGAATACGGGCGTCCCGAGGAGCGTTACTGTACATGGCGGTAAATTCCCAACCCCCTTTATGATAAGTAACTGCGGTGCCCCTAAAGAACCCGAATTCCATTACAGATGTGTAAGGCCTTATCCCCACTGTACTTCTTCTTACTGTGGTGATGGTCTCTGCTCCTTTTCCCACGCTAAAGCCGGCCCCGAAAACCAATCCCTGTCCAAATTGAAGTTGATAATCCCCCAGTGTAAGGGTTTTCCAAGGCCCTTTGTCATACAACGTGGCATGATAGGAAATAAAATTGAAGCCATATCTTTTGGTTTCAGGATCCCAGGTAAAGACCTCCCCGGGATCTTTGTCTAAGGTGAACCCCACGCTGAAATCCCTGGCATGTTGGATCCGAAACCTGGCATAAAGATCATTGGGATCGCCTTGGAACCTGGTGCTCAGCCGTCCGGAGGACAGGGTGTCGGCCGGCAGATATCCCCTTCGGGTCTGCCATACCCTTCGGTGCCTAAGGATGAGATAGCCATCCCTTTCATTAAGTATTCGCCGAATCAGCGGTTGGCTATGTATTCGGGCAGTTTGGGAAAGGGTCACAAAGGGCAAAACCCGTTGAATGGTTTCCAAGTCCCAATGTGGAACCGCCTGAAGTTCATACAGGGAGATTATAGGGCCTAAGGATTCACGGTAATCCAAAAAAGCAGTGACTTGAAGAGGGGTGAGCACAAATAGGGACTGTAATTCCTCAGGGCCTGCTTCATTCAAAGAGACGGGGTTGAGCTGCATTTGAAGCAGGCTTTCATACAAATCCTCGTAATTGATCTCTTCCTCCTGAAGGGCGAAAAGTTCCTCTATATACGCTTCCATATCAATTTCATCCCGGTTGATTTGCTGGGCAAATGAGGGTGCTGCTATGAGAGCAGTGAAAATTGGCAGGTAAGGAAGGCCTTTCAAGGTTTATTCCATATGTAGTTAAAGGAAAAATGATGGGTAAAGCCTAGTTGCAAATGTTGGCTCAAGGCATAATCCACAACCAAGTTTTTCGGCCTGAAACCAATACCAAAAAAGAGATTGTTAGGGTAGGTATTAATACCGGTGCGTGCCCATAGAATTTCTTGAATTCCGTATTCCAAGCCCACCTTTACCTGTGGGTCTAAGAGGATTTCTTTTTCTGCTTCCACATTGATCATCAGAAAATTGGCAGGTCTGTATGATAATCCCGTTTTGACTACCATGGGTAGGTGCTCTTGTGAAACCTTGCTTAAGCTGGCTCTGGTAAGGTTATAGATATGTGCCCCAAATACCAGTTGGGGATTGATTTCAGCTAGCCCTCCCAATTCCAGCAAGGGGGTAGCACTTCTTCCAAACCCCTCGATATTGGTTTGGAAATAATTGATTTTAACCCCCAAACTGGCAAGTCCCAGTTTACGGGCTATCCCAACCCCAATGTTCTGCTGATTAAAAAGTTCCCCTCCAAAGCTGGAGATGCCCAAACCTATATTTACTCTTTCTCCGGTGAGAGCTACCCCCGCGGCCAAGGTGGTAAGTTCACTTAGGCCTAGCCTGTGGTCATAACTGGCAAAGACCTGATTTCCTTCCAAAACTCCCAGACCACCAATGTTATTGAACACACTCCAAGCATCACCAAGTGTCACATTGGCATTACCAAGCCCCATGCTTCTAGCGCCTTTGGGCAGGACTTCGGTTCCATTTTGTGAATATGCCGCAGGCATCATCAACACTAAGAACCCGAATAAAAATACCTTAATCATAAAAATAAGGTTAATGAAAAATAGGGTATACTTAGGCAGTATAATACAAAAAAATGTAATTTAAAAGCAAAAATGTGATTTTTTTACAAGGGAGCCCTCACGTTGATAAAGAAATTGCCAGTGCCTTGATTATTGAGACTATACTCAAATCTAAAAACAGTATCATATAAGGCCACCAGGTCTAAGCCCAGACCATAGCCAAACAGGTATTTATTGGTCAACATCAGGTTTTCAGGGATTCGGTTGCGGTCGTTAACATAGCCATGATCAAAATTACCACTCAAATAGGCCCTGATGGGGAAAACTGAAAATTCTTCAATGGGCATTATGGCAGAAATATCAAAGGCGACATTGAGCAGTTCATAGCGAAGGCTGTTCTTATGAACGATGACTTGTTGCCCCTCTATTACATTCACCTCATATCCCCTGATAAAGTCAGGTTTGTACCCAACCCCTCTCACTAATGTATAAGGCTGAAGCGGACTAAAAAAAGTGGTGGCAGAAAGGCCGGAGACAAAGTGGAACTTGTTACTCAGAGGGGTGTATTTACTGGCAGTAACTGAAAATTCGGTTTCATGAATGTCATCTCCGGCAAAGAGTCCATACTGCGTAAGACTGAGATTAAGCAAGGCCCCATCTGTGGCATAGGCTACGTTATCCCGCCTATCGTGCCTGTAGCTATATGAAGCATAAAAATAAGAGAGATTAGGGTCTCCATTAGGAAAAAACACTGGGTTTTGACTAAAAACATCCTCGTGGATCTGGGTGTTGTGGTAACCGAAAGTGGCATAGTGAAAATTATAGAAACTGCCCCTAAAAGTATAGGCAAGGTAGGTGTTGATGGTTTTGCGGAGCACATCTTCATTCTCATTGGTATAGAACACCTGCTTGTTTTGGGCTGACCTCACGGCAATGGTCTTATTGGTAAAATAGGTAAACCGGGCAGAAAGCCCATGCAGCTGCTTCCTATCTATGTATGGTTTGTTGTAATGAAGGTCAAAGGCCTGCGTGAAACCTAACTGTCCCATGATGCGGAACTTTTCGTTTCTTCCCCCCACATTGTTGTGATCCAGTTTTAGCCCGTAATTCACCCTTGAAAAATCCCTGCCTTGATTAATCCACCATTCCGAAAAATTCCTGTCCGCCAGATTAAAAATAACACTGGGGAGGATGTACCAGCGTTCTTTAATGGATACCAATACTTCCACCTGATCATCCCCTGTGAACAGAGGGGTAACGTCAACGGAGGTGAAAAGCTGGAGGTTATATATTTTTTTTTGATCGGCGATGATCAATTCCACAAATTCTTGCCAGTCGTAGGTGAGCCCCTCTTCTATGTCCATCTCTCGGAGAATGATCCTTTTACGGGTTTTTTCATTCCCCACCACGAAAATACTGTTTACGCTAACTTGTTCAGGTGCCTTTATGTCTTCGAACTCCACATCCTCTTCAGGAATATCCTGGGCATAGGCATTCATGGCTAGAAAACCTGTGAAAAAAAAACAGACCGTGACTACTAAAAGAAATGGGATAAAGTTCAATTTCAAATCCTTACTTTTGTGATGTGCACCATAATTAATCTGCAAACCTCATCATTATCGCTTTTAAAACGCAAATATTGAAGCAAATTGTAAAGAAGATTGCCATTTTCCCCATATTGGTTTATCAATATCTAATATCTCCTTTGTTTCCACCTAGCTGTAGGTTTACGCCTACTTGTAGCCAATACATGAAACAGGCCATAGAGAAGCATGGGGTACGAAAGGGCCTTTGGCTGGGGATAAAGCGAATATCCAAATGCCACCCCTGGGGCGGGCATGGACATGATCCGGTGCCTTAAGGATTGAGAAAACAAGAACCTTATAGCCTTCATGGTTTTTCGGTCTGCTCGTCGCCGGGTGGTGGTGCACCTTTTTTCCAGGCATAAAGCATCAATAGTATTCCCCCGATTACCAAGGGGATACTTAACGCCTGACCCATATTGAAGGCCAGGTCTTCCTCAAACTCCACCTGGTTTTCCTTAAGGAACTCCCAGATAAACCGCATGCCAAACACGGTGACCAGGAAAATCCCCAAGTATAGCCCTTCTGGAATGGACCGCTTATATTTCACCCAACCCAGATAAAGTAACAGGAAAATAAGGAAGTAAGAAAATGACTCATAAATCTGGGTGGGATGCCTGGCCACGCCAAAAGTTTTGACCACCACGAGGTAGTGGTCTCCCCGATCATGAAGCTCATAGTCTAAAGGGGCACTTTCATCTTCTGCCAAATATTTCTGGGAGCTTCTAAACCGGGTGAGCGCATACTTGACATCCCTTTCTATGGCCTCTCTCAAATCAGCCTCCTCAAAGGGCCCTTTTTCTATGCTGATGTCAAAGTTAACAGGAACGATTCCATCGCCTTTAAGCTCTTCGGACCGGTCTTTTGGTTTGTTGGCATTAATGTCCAAAATAGGTAATCTCAGGGTCTCCAGAATTTCTTCGGACTCACGTGCAAAGACAAAACCGGAATCCGACTCGGTAGGCTTACCACCAATTTCTGAATTCATTAAATTGCCAAAACGTATCATGGCACCTGTCATGGCCACTACAATCACAATCCGGTCCACCACCCATAAATAGCTCTGATTGGGTGTCTTTCGCACATAAAGCCATAGTGCAATTAATATAGCAATGGCTGCACCATGACTGGCCAGCCCCCCTTCCCACACCTTAAGGATGTCTATGGGGTTGCTCAAATAACGGTCAGGTTCATAAAAGAGTACGTGGCCTAGCCTTGCCCCGATGATGGTGGCCAAAACCATATAGATAGTGAGTTTGTCCACCAGCCTTTCGTCGTGACCTTCCTTCTTGAAAATATAAATCATAATTTGTTGGGAAATAATAAATCCCAGTGCAAAAAGAAGGCTGTACCACCTTAAGCGTTCAAAACCGGAAAAAACCGCCGGATTAGGGCTCCAGACCACATAGGAAAGTAAGGTTTGTATCATGCTTTTCTGTTTTTTGCTAAAATAGCACTATTATTCTTCTAATGTTTCCATTTCTTGTAATTCCATTTCATATCCACCGGAAAGAATGGGAAACCTGTACCAGGTCTTGGGATCCACGTTAAACTCATCTAAATGGAAGGAGGGGGAAAGCCGCTCCCTTTTCCATTGATTACGTGACCATAACCTGAAAAATTTACGGATGTAAGTTTTCAGTTGGGAAGAAGGGATGTCCAATTCATCACTGAGGAGCAGATAAATATCTGCTGGCGACCTCCTGTCCCTGATGGCAAGGCGTTCTATAGCTACTATCACAGCATAAGGCATCAGGTCCTCTTCGTCCGTCTGGTGTTGTGCAAGGGGCCGAAGTTCCGCAGTAGGTTGCAGGGCGTTTACCCTTTGAAGCCCGGAGTATCCCAGTTTCTTTTCTGCCCATTTCAGCCATTGAAGGATAAAATATTTGTCCACAGCAGCAATTGGGCTGATACTGCCGCTGGTGTCCCCATCCATGGTGGCATAGCCTACATCACCCTCACTACGATTAGAGGTACTCAAGAGCAAAGCGTTCTTGATATTGGCTAGCATCCAAATGATGGGCGACCTGGCCCTGGCCTGAATATTTTGCAAGGCGATGTCATCTTGTTCCCAGGTGAGCTTCCTGCCCAGCGCATGCTCAATTTTTTGAGTGTACCCCTTTACTTCCTCATCGATGGTCCAATGGTAAAAATTAGCACCAATGCTTTCTGCCAGCATGCGGGCGCTGTCCAAGGTGTCCTGAGAGCTGTTTTCCGTACCTTGATAGGCCGTGGAAAAAATGGTGTTGGTGATTTCCCTTAAATTGGAAGTATCAGGCAAATCAACGCCCAACTTTTTGATAAATCTGGCCGTACCTAATTCTTCCACTCCCCGTCTTACCATTTCAGCTACCAATACCGCAATGGAAGATGAATCTGCACCACCGCTCAAAGAGAGCACGAAGCCCTTGCTTTTGCTTTTTCTGAGGTAGTCGAACAAAGCAAGGGAGGCGGCTTGTGCGAATTCCTCATTTTTATGATACTTGACTGAGACAGGCTCTGCTAAAGGCATTTTGCCCTCCATAGAAAAGGTGGTCAATTGAAAATCCTCAAAGGACAAAAGCGGGTTTTTAAGTAATAACCGGTTTTGGTGGGCGAGCATGATTTCCCCATCAAAAATCATTCGCCCACTTTCATTGCCCAAAAGATTCACATAAAAATAGGCTGCGTCAAGCTTTTTGGAGCTGCTTTTGACCAATTCCTCTCTTCGCTGGCTTTTGCCCATGGCAAAATGGCTGGCGCTGGGATTGAAAATAAGATCAACCGCTCTATCCTTTAATCGGTAACCGGGGCGCTCTGACCCTCTCCAGGCGTCTTCGCATATTTCAAACCCGTACCGGAGGCCTTTTTTTTCAAAAACCTGATCTCCAAAGGGCACGTTTTGTCCGAAGAAATCATAAGGTATTAATCTGCCGGCCTGCCAGGGTGTAAACCACCTGCATTCATAGTGTACTCCATCAATGGCCAGGTACTGCTTAGGCACAATACCCTTGATCTGTTGGTCTTCCAGTATGGCCATACAATTGTAAACCTTGCCTTCAATGCGTACCGGTAGGCCGACGGCCACTGTAATCCCCTCTATTTGAGGCAACAGGTTTTCAACCATGTGAAGGGCTTTTTTGGGATACCAAACGCTGAGAAAAAGATCTTCACTACCATACCCGGTAATGCAGAGTTCGGGCATGCAAAGGATATCCACATTTACTTTTTTTGCGGACTCAATAGAAGCATTCAAGTTGGCAAGGTTGTTTCCCCAATCCAATGGGGTCTGGTTCACGGTGGCTCCACCAATAATGATTTTGGACATGGCTGATCAATTAGCGTAAAAGGCGGTTGGGAACGGGCATTAAATGGCCAGGTTCAATTTCTCACAGGCAAACTTGGCGGCATCCTGTTCCGCTTTTTTCTTGGTGCTGCCTTTCCCTTCGGAAAAGGCTTCCCCATCCACATTCAATTCAACAATAAATTCCTTAAAACGTTGCGTGCCACTCACGGATTTAAGCACAAAATCAATTTCTCTGTTGTCTTTCTGGGACCATTCTATGATTTTACTCTTGAAATTGGTGGTGGTGTTGATGATATCGTCTAAGTCAAAGAATGGTGTGATAATCCTTTTGTAAACAAATCTGCGACTGAATTTATACCCTCTGTCCAAATAGATGGCACCAATAAGGGCCTCCAGGGTGTCTCCATAGATGGACTTGAAAGAAAAGGTGCCCTTTTGATTCATTTGGGATTCCACCAGTTTGGGCAATCCCATTTTGATGCCCACCTGGTTAAGTGCTTCCCGGTTTACGATGCGGGAGCGGGTCTCGGTAAGAAACCCCTCATCCCGGTAAGGGAATTTCATGAAAAGATATTCGGCCACTATGGTGCCCAGGACAGCATCTCCCAGGTACTCCAATCGTTCATTGGAGATCTTAAGGCCTGAGAGGGTCTCTTGGGCAGCGGAGGCATGTTTAAGCGCCAACTTATACAGGGATAAATTTAAAGGCTTGCTGCCTACCATCAGTTTAATGGCAGCAGCAAGCCTTCTGTCTTGCTTATTATAGGTAAGCTCTTGAAACCTTAGTAACCGTAATACTCTCAAGTTTACTCCATTAGTTTTTTGAATATGATGGAGCAATTATGCCCTCCAAACCCAAAGGTATTGCTCAGCGCAGCCTGTATTTTTCTGGATTGAGCGTTGTTGAAGGTCAGGTTGAGAGCATTGTCAAGTTCCTCGTCGTCGGTGAAGTGGTTAATGGTGGGAGGAACCAAATCATGTTGCATGGCTAGGATGCAGGCAATGGCCTCCACGGCTCCTGCTGCACCTAGCAAGTGGCCGGTCATGGATTTGGTACTACTGATGTTAAGATTATAAGCATGTTCGCCAAAAACCTGTTGTATAGCTTTTACTTCACTTAGATCTCCTAATGGGGTGGAGGTACCGTGTACGTTGATGTAGTCAATTTCACTTGGGTCCATGCCTGCATCTTCCAAGGCAAATTTCATCACATTGGCTGCTCCTCTACCCTCCGGATGAGGTGCGGTCATATGGTAGGCATCTCCGGTCATTCCTCCACCTACCAGTTCGGCGTAGATCTTAGCTCCGCGGGCCTTGGCATGTTCATATTCTTCCAGTATGATGGCTCCCGCACCTTCTCCAAGCACAAATCCGTCCCTGTCTTTATCAAAGGGACGAGAAGCAGTGGAGGGAGAATCATTTCTTTGAGATAGAGCCTTAAGTGCGTTAAACCCCCCTACCCCGGCCTCAGTTACGGCCGCTTCAGATCCACCTGTGATGAAAAGGTTGGCTTTTCCTAGCCGGATATAATTGAAAGCGTCAATGAGCGCATTGGTGGCAGAGGCACAGGCAGAAACAGTGGCAAAGTTAGGCCCCTGAAAACCATATTTGATGGAGATGGAGCCCGCAGCTATATCAGCGATCATTTTTGGGATGAAAAAAGGACTGAACCTTGGCGTGCCGTCTCCAGAAGCAAAGGAAGTCACCTCATCCTGAAAAGTCTTCAATCCCCCTATCCCTGAACCCCAGATGACACCGGCCTTCACCAGGTCAATGCTTTCAAGGTCAATGGCTGCATCTTTCATGGCCTCTTCGGTGGCAATCATGGCATATTGAGCATAAGGATCCAATTTACGGGCTTCCTTACGGTCAAGATGCGCTTCCACGTCAAGATCTTTAACTTCGCAGGCGAATTGGGTCTTGAATTGGGATGCGTCGAATTTGGTAATAGGCGCAGCACCACTCACACCAGCAGAAAGCCCCTCCCAATAGGAGGAGGCTGAATTGCCTATAGGTGTGAGGGCGCCGATACCCGTTACTACTACTCTTCTTAAATTCATAAAATGATTTTAAGTATGGATTATTTTACGTTAGCCTCCAAATAGCTAACCGCCTGACCAACTGTGCCAATTTGCTCAGCCTGGTCATCAGGAATGGAGATGTTAAATTCTTTTTCGAACTCCATGATAAGCTCGACAGTATCTAAAGAGTCTGCCCCAAGGTCGTTTGTGAAGCTTGCCTCAGGAGTAACTTCAGATTCTTCCACGCCTAACTTATCTACGATAATGGCTTTTACTTTTTGTGCAATTTCAGACATTTTGTGATCAGTTTAGTTAAAACACTCCGCAAAGAAAATTATTTAAAACCTTAATGTCAAAAAAAAAGGAGAACTAAATTTAAGAACTTACTTTGGCACATAGAAGTTGGAATAAAATTTTTAACTTTGTTTTTTTAAATTCTTCCTAAATGAAGAAAAATAAACTCCTAGTTGAGTCACCCTTTAATTTTGATCTTTTAGGCCTTATAGCCCCTTTAAAGGACTATAAAATGGCTTGGCTGATCAACAAGTGCCTTGGTTTGGAGCTTAAAAAAGCGAAGGATTTTCAAATGGAATTCATCAATAAACCCACTTTGATTATTTCTCAATTTATATTGGAAAAAGAACACGGGTTCGTACAATTATTGCGCAACAGGTCTTATCCGATGGGAAGTCAGGCAGGATACTTGGTGCCCGAGCTAAAGGCCATGGATTACTTCCTGCTCTTTCAGGACTATACCTGCGAAATAAATATTAATACGTATATTGACACCCTTTC
>PXCO01000352.1 GCA_003565295.1 Cyclobacteriaceae bacterium | reverse complement strand
AATAGGAGAATTAACTATATAACCATCGTTGATAAGAACATTTGAATTTGTAGAAAAAAGCATTTCTGAAACAAGGATTTCATTCAATGTTTTAATATTAAATTTATTTGAATCTTCATAAAGTAATACCCTGTCATCGAAAGACCCTAAATAAGTAAAGCCTTTCTTAATTGAATTTTCCATATTAAGTATATTTAAATTCTCAACCTTTTCTATCATTACCGCCAACCTCGAAATGCCCTGAAATGTAGTCAATTTCATAAAAAGAATGCTCGTCTTCATTATCTATACACGTCTGATTCAGGTAATGCCTCCAGGTAAGACTTTACGTAATCCGTGATTTCTCAAACCTGTAGGTATTGTGGAATATGCGACTGAGTTCAAGGTTTCTTTTGGAATAGCCTTTGCCAAATTCAGCTGTTCATTCATCAGATAGGCTTTAGGTCATGAGTAAATGTTTCTTTGTCAATTTTGAATGGTTTTATGGTGAATAGCGAATAAAGCAGAGAATTTTTTTGCGCAATCTAACCAAAAAAAAGTATTATTAAATGCTGATGCACAGCGTGATTCAGCTTGGAGACGGCGGGGCCTTCCGGAGCCGTAACCTTACTTTTTTGACCAGATATTATTAAAAGTATAAAATAAAATCCTTGCCATGACCCCCGATGGATTCAAGGTGATGGTTGCGCTGTTGATTTTTATATCAGTTCTTTCTTTCTAAGTCTAAGTTTTGGCTTATTCAGTTTCATCAGAGATTCTCTCACCTTATTTCTTGTCTCCGATTGTAAAAAAGTCGGAATCAAAATATTTAAACTTACTCCTAAAATCCGATGAATAATTACCAAATCCTTTAATGTGAACTGTGATACTCCGTTTATCAATTCACTCATATATGATTTAGGATGACCCAATAATATTCCCAAATCTTGTTGGGTCATATCATATTCTTTGAGTTTTCTCCGTATTGTCTCTTTTCTCTTCTGGATAAATTTCTGTTCAAAATTGACAATTTCCTCTGCTTTATCAGATTCTTTAATTTTTGAATCGGAAATCTTATCAAATTCAGACCATTCTCTTTCTTCGTATTCCGCTATGAGTTCACGAAGTTTTTTTCGAATAGGTTTTAAATCGGGATTCTCCTTAATCATCAAGCGCAATTTACGCTCTAATAAGGATGCCTTTTCTAAATCGTATTCATTCTCCAATCTTTCTATGCTATATACTTCTTTTATGCTTAAAATATCTTTCATGATTACCCGATTTTAAATCCAATTATTATCCTTTAACCATTTTTTAATCACATTTTTATTGTTCTTAAATGTGAGTTCATAATCATCATGGCTACCTGCCCAAACTATCGTTGCTTCGCCATTTTCTTCAAATTCAATTAGAATCAAAGTACGATGAATATTGATATCGAAAAAGTAGAATTCACCACCATAAACACAATCTGCATCTGCTCTCTTTTCAATCAATTCAAGCGGTGTAATCCAATTACTTTCCTCAATATCAGAAATTAATTGTACAACAGCTTTTTCTAACTTTGTGTTTCCTCGGTTCTTCCGAATCAATTTCGCAAGAATTCGTTTGTTTACGATTCTCAAATCATTTTCACTTTAATCCATTCAATACAAAGATAAAGATAGTTCGGAAATATTCAGAACATTTGATGGCTTTATTTTTCTTCAATTGCGCACAACTTCTTACTGACCCAATTTCCCCCCTCTCTAATTGCGGAACTTCGCTGGCTTGATCCGGTTTTGCTGCTTTGTCCTGTATCCGAAAAGAGGGATTTCGAAACCACGAAATGCCATCTGCCTTTCTACAGCCATAAAGGCCTGCGCCCTATTTCCCCCGAATAAATTAAAGTTTTAGAAAATCCATTAGTTGGAATAACCTTTGAGCCTTAAATTGAAAAAATGAATAAATAGGGATCTGCAAGATGGTTCCCGAAGTCAGGTTATTTGGTTTTCTTTACCTTTATGAGGGTTGGGAAAACGGTTGACAGCGGTGGAGTTAATTTATTAACCGTCGTGGACGGTTGGGAAACCGGCTGACAACAATGTTCTTATATATTAACCGTCTGACGGGGGTGGTTGACGGTGGTAATTCGTCGATATCCTACCCGATTACCCGGCTGCCGGTCGAGAAACCGTCTGGCAGGGGTGAGCCCTAAAAAAATCACAAGAAAATGAAAGCCCAATATCTACTCCCTGCCTTCTTCCTTCTCTCTGCCTGTTTTGTCGGTGAATTGCCTCCCGATATGGACAACCGCATTCAATTTTATTATGATGGAGAGGATAGCGTGCAACTTACCCTAATACCCGGAAAGTATTTCTTATTAGTGGAGAGGGGTATAGATAGTGAGGAGTTAGCGGAAGCGCTATTTCTTCCCCCTAGCCAAATAAGCCCCATTCAGGCAAGTTCCGTATCGGGTGTGGAAGCAGTGCACGATTTCCACTGGACCAGCGCATCCGGTGCAGGGCCGGAGGCTGATTGGGATCATGAACACCTGCTATACCGGGCCCCTTACTTTTTTGCTGAAGGAGGCACAGAACTTGGGCTCACCCATTTGTTTACCGTTACCCTAAAAGCGGAAAACGACCTCGCCAAGCTAGAAGAACTGGCGGATGAATACCAGGTGGAACTAGTGGATAAAAGCAGGGACCAACCACTAGAATGCTGGCTACGTTGCACTGCCACCACTGAGGGCAATGCACTGGAAATCTCCAGGGTTTTTCACGAATCCGGTTACTTCACCGGTTCCAGGCCTAAGTTCATGGATCAGAACCAGTTGTTTTAACCCTAATTACCCTTTTTAAAGGAAGAATTATTAAAATAAGTGAGAACCCTCATTGCCCTTTGGATCTCTTTTTGCCTTCTTTAGATAGTGCCCCAAACTTTCGTTTGAAATCCTTGATGAAGTCCACCTTTCTAAACCTCAAGGCACTCCAGTCCTCGTCAATAGCCACCTGCCTTACCGGTTCCAATTGGTAATCCCCCAGTGCGTCCCAACCAGCGTCCCTATTGATGTCGCTGCTGTATTTCTTACTACTCTTTTTGGGATAGGCCAGCCAACAAATCGCATCCCCCTCAAGCTTTGGCCCTATGGAATGGGCAAAAGCATCCACTTGGTCTTGGGTCAACACAAAACCTAAGGCAAAATGAACATCTCCCTCTGCCCTCGTCACTATTTCTGCCTGATCCTCAAGTACAAGCAATTCCGGCTCAAAGGAGGAAGGAGCATTTAGAATATGTACTTTCCCCTGCCCCTTGTAATTCAACTTTTTAAAAACTCCTTCCATATAGCATAGTTTTAGCTAAATTTAAAAGGATGAATCAAAAAATCAAAATTCTTCCCTCTTCCAACTGCCTCCACAATTCGACAAACAATAGTCGGCCTGTACCTGTTTTTTTAATATCTTTGCACCTTGATTTAGTCCAATGAATTCCAAACCCAACGTTTATTTTGATAATACTAAGCTGGCCTTTGCCTACAAAACAGATGAGGAACTGAAAAAATCCCGTCGCCTGTTTTGGTGGATGCACTTTCCTCTCCTATTGGAATTGGGGATTTTCCTCACCAATCTTGCCTTAAAGGTGGGTTTGCCCGTAAAAGGGCTGGTGAGAAA
Organism: Cyclobacteriaceae bacterium; assembly: GCA_003565295.1. GTDB lineage: Bacteria > Bacteroidota > Bacteroidia > Cytophagales > Cyclobacteriaceae > Pleomorphovibrio. Next base: position 26,382 of record PXCO01000352.1, on the reverse strand, counting down.
TTATGTGTTCCACCAGTTTTGCGGGGGAGAAACTGTGAGTGATTGCCAGGGAGCCGTTGAATTATTATCAAAGTTTGGCGTAGGTGCCATCCTGGATTATTCAGTGGAAGGCAAAAGCACGGAAGAAAGTTATCAGCACACAGAAGATGCCATCATGGAAACCATAGGGGCTTCCAGGGGCGATACCCGGATCCCTTTTACGGTATTTAAAGTGTCGGGGCTTGGGGATACCAACCTATTGGAGAAAAAACAATCCGGCGCTGCCTTAGTCCCTTCCGAGGAGAGTTCCCTTGAGGCTTTTAAGTCACGTGTTTTCAGGTTGTTTGAGGCGGCATTTGAGGCCAAAGTCCGCATCATGGTAGATGCAGAAGAAAGCTGGTTTCAGGATCAGGTAGATGACTGGGTGGAAGAGGGGATGGAAAAGTACAACCAAGAAAGTGCCTGGGTTTACAATACCTACCAAATGTACAGAAAGGATATGAAGGACAGGTTGAAAGCGGCCCATATGAGGGCGGTGGCTGGAGGGTATTATCTGGGAGTGAAGCTTGTAAGAGGAGCCTATTTGGACAAAGAAAGGAAAAGAGCTAGGAAAAACGGTTATCGCTCGCCCATTCAGCCCAACAAGAGGGCCACCGATGATGATTTTGACAAAGCTGTAAAGTTTTGCATCAATAATAAACAGCGGATCTACCTAATATGTGGCACCCATAATGAGCTCAGCACCTTGATAATGACCGAGTTAATTGACCTGCACGGCTTAAAAAGGGATGATGAAAGGGTGTATTTTGCCCAGCTCTACGGCATGGGCGACAATATCAGCTTTAATCTTGCAAATGCAGGATTCAATGTGGCTAAATATCTCCCTTATGGCCCCGTAGCAGAGGTACTTCCCTATTTGTCGCGTAGGGTAGATGAAAACCGGGCCATTGCCGGCCAAAGCAGCCGAGAATATGAGTACCTTAATGAAGAGATAAAAAGAAGAAAGAAATTGCCAAAGTTTCCAAAAATAGCATAAATCATAATTAACACATGCAGTTACTTAGCGAACAAGAAATTGAGCGGAGAAAGGATAGACAGGCTTTGATGGACTTAGGGGTCAACCCCTACCCTGCCCTATCTTTTCCCATCAATGCCACCTCTGAAGATATACACAGAAATTACGAGAACCGTAAAAACGATTATAAAAACATTTCCATTGCCGGTCGACTCATGACCCGAAGGATAATGGGTTCTGCATCCTTTGCGGAAATCCAGGATTCCCATGGAAGGCTTCAACTTTACTTCAGAAGGGACGACCTATGTCCTGATGAGGACAAAACCCTTTACAACACGGTTTTCAAAAAGCTGCTGGGCATAGGTGATTTCATTGGGGTCAAAGGCTTTATCTTCACCACCCAAACAGGGGAAATTTCCCTTCACGTGAAGGAGTTCGTATTGCTGTCTAAATCAGTGAAGCCCTTGCCCGTGGTCAAAAGGGACGATGAAGGAAATGTATATGATGGCTTCACCGACCCCGAATTAAGGTACAGGCAAAGGTATGTGGACCTGGTGGTGAACCCTGAGGTGAAAAAAACATTTTTTACCCGGTCAAAGTTGATTTCAGGAATGCGCAGGTATTTTGATGACCGTGGATGGCTGGAGGTGGAGACCCCAACCCTTCAGCAAGTGCATGGAGGGGCTGCTGCCAAACCTTTCCAAACGCATCACAATGCCCTGGATATCCCCCTCTTCCTCCGCATTGCCAACGAACTATACCTGAAGAGATTGATCGTGGGAGGCTATGAAGGGGTGTATGAAATCGGGAAGATGTTCCGGAATGAGGGCATGGATCGTACCCATAACCCGGAGTTTACCTCCATGGAAATCTATGTGGCCTACAAGGATTACATTTGGATGATGGAGATGGTGGAAGAGCTTTTGGGTAAATTGGCAGATACTGTACTAGGCACCACTCAGGTGAAGGTTGGAGAACATGTCATTGAATTCTCGGGGCCTTACAGGAGGTTAAGCATGTATGAAGCCATTGCCGAATATGCCGGGGTTGACGTGAGTGAAATGGACGAGGAGGAATTACGCGAACTGTGCAAGGATCAGGGTATCGATATAGACGACAGTATGGGAAGGGGCAAACTGATCGATGAAATCTTTGGGGAAAAAGTGGAAGACCATCTCATACAGCCCACCTACATCACCGACTATCCCATAGAGATGACCCCATTGGCCAAAAAACATAGGGACAAACCCGGTCTGGTGGAACGTTTTGAGCTCTTTGTCAACGGTAAAGAAATTGCCAATGCTTACACAGAACTCAATGACCCCATAGATCAAAGGGAGCGTTTTGAAGATCAACTGAAACTAGCCGAAAGGGGCGATGATGAAGCCATGGCAATGGATGAGGATTTTCTTCGTTCTTTGGAATATGGCATGCCCCCGACTGCGGGTTTAGGTATAGGCATAGATAGGTTATGCATGCTGTTCACCAATCAGAGCACCATTCAGGAAGTGCTTTTCTTCCCTCAAATGAAGCCGGAAAATAAACCTAAAATCGCTTCCGACGAAGATTTTGAAGCCAGGGGGGTGCCAAAAGAACTTGTGCCCGCACTGAGGGATTTAAACATACACACCATAGATCAGCTTAAGGCTCAAAATGCCAATAAGCTGTTCAACGATGTATGTGGCAGACGGAAAAAGCTGAAGCTGCAGGCCAACAACCCCAGCAAAGAAGATGTGGAAAAATGGGTGGCCGAATAGCAGGAAGAGGATTAATAAAGGGCACTTTCAAAGGTGCCTTTTTTGATTTATAAACCAATTACTACTTACTAATGAATACAGTATTTTCAAGTTCTGTGCTTTTCGTCCTTGGCGTATTTGCAGCGGCTGCCTGTTCCCCAAGAGTAGCGGAAAAAGAGAACGAGGTTCAAGCCATTAATACCTCCTACATGGACAGTACGGTTCGTCCTCAGGACGATTTCTTTCTATTTGTCAACGGGAATTGGATCCGGGAAACAGAAATCCCCGGGGATCAGGGTCGTTGGGGAAGTTTTAATGAGCTCCGGGAGGAAAGTAATGAAGCTGTTTTATCCGTTTTGGAGAAAGCTGCTGAAGATAAGAAGGCCTATCCAGAGGGATCGGACCAAAGAAAAGCCATTGATTATTATATGATAGGTATGGATTCACTATTGGCAGAAGAAAGAGGGATAAGCCCGCTGGAACCATGGAGAAAAGCCATAGCCAATGTTCTGGACAAAGCGTCCCTACTAGCCTATTTGCAATGGCAACAAGGTTTTGGGGGAGGTGCCTTCTTCAGTTTTGGGGTAAGCACCGATGCCAAAAATTCAGATGCCAATGCCTTGTATATTTCCCAGGGAGGCCTGGGACTTCCGGACAGGGATTATTATGTGGACAAAGACAATGAGAAATTTCAAGAAATCAAGGCGAAATATGAGAAGCATATTTCCCATATGTTTCAGCTTACGGGGCATGGAGAAGAGGATGCCGATGATGCTGCGGCCAAGGTATTGGAATTAGAAACGCGATTGGCCCAGGCAAGTAAAACCAGGATAGAGATGCGGGATGCGGAAGGCCGGTACAATAAATTTACCGTAGAAGAGCTTTCCCAGCTCACCCCTTCCATTAACTGGCAGGCATTCCTCAGAGAAGTGGGTGCCGATACCGGGGAAATCATTGTTTCCACACCTGCTTTTATGGAGGAATTAGAGGCAATTTTTGCAACTATGCCTGCCAAAGCATGGAGGGATTATTTATACTGGAAGGTGCTAAACAGGGCAGCTCCTTATTTACACCATGAGTTGGTGAAGGCCAATTTTGATTTTTATGGAAGGGAGCTACAAGGTACTGAGGAAATGAGACCAAGGTGGAAAAGGGTACTGTCCAGTGCTGAATATGCCGCAGGTGAGGCCATTGGAAAACTTTATACGGAAGCATATTTTCCTCAGGAAGCCAAGGATAAAGCACTTACCATGGTGGACAATATCCTGGAGGCCATGGGAGACAGAATCCAAGGCCTGGACTGGATGACCAGGGAAACAAAAAATAAGGCCATGGAAAAGCTGTCCACCTTTACGGTCAAAATCGGTTTTCCAGACGAATGGAAGGATTATAGTGGACTGATAGTGGATGGAAATCCTGCATCGGCAACCTATTTTGACAATTACCTAAATGCGGCCCGCTTCAGGTTTGAGGAAAACCTTAAAAAACTGAATGAACCTGTGGACCGATCGGAATGGTTTATGAACCCACAGACTGTAAATGCCTACTATAACCCCACCTGGAATGAAATCGTGTTTCCGGCTGCCATATTGCAGCCTCCCTTCTTCAATTATCAGGCCGATGCAGCCGTTAACTATGGTGGTATCGGTGCGGTAATCGGCCATGAAATATCCCATGGGTTTGACGATCAAGGCAGCAGGTATGATGCCCATGGCAACCTAGAAAACTGGTGGCAGGAGGAGGATTTAGAGAATTTTCAAGCTCGAACGGCCAAGCTGGTGGAACAGTTCGATAAATATGAACCCATAGAAGGTGTGTTTGTGAAAGGGCAGCTTACGCTCGGGGAGAATATAGGTGACTTGGGTGGAGTATTGGTGGCTTATGATGGCCTTCAAAAGCACCTGGATCAACATGGAAGACCCGATGAAATTGATGGATTTACGCAAGAACAGCGTTTCTTCATTTCCTGGGCCACCATCTGGAGGGGTAAAAGCAGGGAGGAGGCACTCAGGACACAGGTGCAAACTGACCCCCATTCTCCGGCACAGTACCGGGCCAATGGGCCATTGGTAAACATTGATGCTTTTTATGAGGCATTTGAGGTAAGCAAGGGGGATGAGATGTTTGTGGCACCTGAGGACAGGGTAAGGATTTGGTGATTTGGCATAGCTGTGATTAAATTTAGAAAAGGTATTCGCGATTTTTACGAATACCTTTTTTGCTTTTTTCAAGGCAGGCTGGTGACAATCTTAGCTTTCTTGATTTGGGGCAGCAATTGATCATAGGAGAGTTCCTGTACAGCCATTCCATTTTTCAAGGTTTCATTGGCCATAATGGCTGCTGCTTGGCCCAAAACCATAAACGTCCACTCCAGTCTAATGGCACCATAGGCGATATGGCTACTGGATGGGCAGGTGGGAACGATCAGGTTTGAACATTGATCGGCAGCCGGTATCAAGCTTCTAAACGATATGGGCAAGGGTCTCCAATTATCACCTCCGAAAACAAAGCCCTCATTGTATGCGAATCCGTTTACAACTATCCTTCTCACATGGTGCACATCCGGAGGCCAATAAGCCAGGGCAATGGGGTCTTCTACTTTCGTATACTCTTGCTTTCTCACATGGTGTTCTGTGATTACATAATCGGAAACCATCCGTCGCCCGTCCCTTACATATAAATCCCTGGGCCATCCTTCATTGTCGGTAAATTCATCCTTTGCTAATCCCCAGCTACTCCATTTTTGCTGTAATTCAGGGTCAAGCTCACCCACTTCTGGATCATTTGCCAAAAAGTAAAAAAGGCCTTGCGTAAAACTTTTATGTTCTTCAAATATCTCTGTTCTACGGGCGTAAGATGCTGTAGGATAACCCCTATTTATCCCATACAAATTATGGGACAAATCGTGCCAGGCACCAAGGTCGGTTTTTCCATTGGGAAGCTTCTCGTTGGGAACATATAGTTTGCCCCCTGCTTTCAGGTACCTTAGGTAAATTTCATACTGGTTTCGGTCATATTCTTTTGGTTTTGCAAATGGTAGCTGGTTGCTTTTTTCTCGGGTAAGACACATCCGAAAGCAAAATGCCTGAATCCGGTCGTCCCCCTCTCCGGGTTGGCCAAAGCGCTCATCCTGTATCGTAGGAATCAATCCGCTCCCCGGGTCTTCGGGGTCAAGGTAGGGATTTACATTTACCTCAAATTGCCGGTAGGTGTTTTCTCCCCTTATGCCATTTAAGGTTTCTCCATAGGTGGCATTGCTTTCCCTGCCCACAGTAAATGCCACCCCGGCTGCAGCCATCAGGTCTCCCTCATAGGTGGCATCGACAAACATATCTCCCCTTACCCTCATTCCGTTCTCTAAGAGTAAGCTCTCAATGCGAGTCCCTTTCTTCATTACTGCACCTCTACCCTCTACCAACCTGGTCCCTTTTACAATGGTAATATTGTCATATTCCTCCAACCAATCGGCTATAAGGCTTTCCGCAACACTGCTTTCGAATCTCCACAATTCAGGATTTTTCTTACCCTCTTTGATGGCAAGCCTCCATTCCTCTTCCCGATTATAATATTGGGCGACCCTCGCATAAAAATCCAAAGCCAATCCACTGACTGCCGGGCTATTTTGGAATTCCGCATGATTGTCTATATCTGAACCTCCAAGTCCTTCCACCATCATACCTCCTATATGCGGACTGGAAGAAATTAGTAGTACATCTATCCCTGATTTTGCGGCTTGTATAGCGGCTGTAAACCCTGCGGAGGTTCCACCGTATACCACCAGTTGTTGATTATCCTCTGCCCCGGAATGAAGGCCTTGAGTAATTGAATCCATTTTCAAGGAGCTAATGATCATTAGGGCTGGATATATCCAGTAGTAGACAATAGTTGTCATAATTGAAATAAAAATAAGGTGCATGAGAATGTAATAATCCTTTATAATCATAAAAAAAACAAAGAATCGTTCATTATTTTTGTGGAAAGGTTTCAGGAACTTCTTGCGGTATTCTACATAGTCCCAAAAAATCAAACCTAAAACTTATTGCTTTCAATCAATCCAATTTTCCTCAACAAATTATTACCCTTAAAACTAAACCAACAACAATTATGTCAAAGAAAAGTGCAGGCACCAATGAGGAAGAAAGAATAAAAACCCTCCTTTCGTATGGGATTATGGACACCCCTATAGAAAAAGACTTTGATGACCTAGCCCTATTGGCCAGTGTTTTGTGCAATACCCCCACAGCCATTATTTCCCTGATCGATGATAAAAGGCAATGGTATAAGGCAAAAGTGGGCTTGGATATCTGTGAAGTTAATATCGAGGACAGTTTTTGCCAGTTCACCATGGTCGAAGGCGATTTTTTGGAAATCCCGGATGCCTCAATGGATGATAGGGTCAAGAATAATCCTAAGGTTTTGGAAGAAAATGGCATTAGATTTTATGCTGGCATTCCACTTAAGGCCCCCGATGGAAACATCATAGGGACATTATGTGTGGTGGCGCCCAAACCTATGCAATTGTCCGGGAAGCAGAAAAATGGGCTGAGCCTTATTGCCAATCAAGTTATGGTGTTACTTGAGGCAAAAAAGAAAAACCTAGCCTTATCAGGAGAGGTTGAAAGCCAACTAAATACGCGCATAAAGGAAACTAAGAAAAGGCTTAATAAACTTGAAAAGGATTATGATTCCCTATTTGAGGCAATCTCCAAATCAAGTGCGGTGGTGGAGTTTTCGCCGGAAGGAATATTCATCGGGCTGAATGAGAATTATGAGAAAATCATAGGTTATGCAGAAAGTGAATTATTGGGTAAACCTCATTCATTCTTATTGGATGAGGGAGATAAAACCAAGTATTCGGCATTTTGGCAGTCATTAAAAAAAGGGGAGTTTAAATCGGGAAGGTTTAAACGAAGGCATAAATCCGGGGAAATCATTTGGGTTCAAGCCTCCTATAACCCCGTTTTGGATGAGCGAGGTAAGGTTTCAAAAGTAATTAAAGTGGCCCATAACATCACCTTGGAAGAGAAAACGAGAGAGGCATTGGAAAAGGCCAAATCTATGGCTGAAAACCTCAACACACAAAAAGACCACTTTATCGCCAATATGAGCCATGAAATCAGGACCCCCATTAATGCCGTATTAGGGTTCACAGAACTACTGTTGGAACAGGAATATTCTCCTACCAAACTAGATTACCTGAATTCTGTGAAGGCAGCTGGAGACAGCCTGCTTCACATCGTAAATGACATCCTGGACTTATCAAAAATTGAGGCCGGTAATTTTCAAATAGACGAAGTCCCCTTTAACCTTAGAGACACCGTAGAGAATGTGTTTAAAATGTTCAGGTTAAAGGCCAACCAGAAAAAAATCCAATTTCAATACTATTTTCAAGACGAGCTCCCTCTACTATTATCTGGGGACAAAAACCGTCTTTCACAAATCCTTATCAACCTTCTGGGCAATGCCTTTAAATTCACCTCAGAGGGGACAATATGCCTAACGGTAGCTGTATTGGAAAGAAAAGGCAATCAGGCCTTACTAAAGTTTTCTGTTAAGGACTCCGGCATTGGTATTCCTGAAAATAAACTTGAATCCATCTTTCACAGGTTCAGCCAAGCTGATGAACATACTTCAAAAACATACGGGGGTACCGGCTTGGGACTGAACATCTGCAAGCTACTGGTGGAGAAGCAAGGGGGAAGTATTCAGGTAAGCTCCACTTTAGGAGTAGGTTCCACTTTTACATTCACCTTACCTTTTATTATGCTAGACAACCCGGTCCCTGCCTATGCCAAGGCTTCCATCTCTGCCCTAGAAGAAGCCAATCCTCTTAATATACTCCTTTTTGAAGACAACATCCTCAATCAAAAACTCATGGAAGCAGTATTTGCTAAAACAGAACATGATTTGGATATCGCCATCAATGGTGAGGAAGGGTTAAAACTGCTTTCCGGTAAAAAATATGATTTGATTATCATGGACATACAGATGCCCATGCTTGACGGTTATCAAACCACAAAGATCATCAGGAAGGAGATGGGCATAGAGATTCCAATCATTGCTTTGACCGCTCATTCCATGTTAGCTGAAAGGGAGAAATGTCTGGCTCAGGGCATGAATGATTACCTTTCCAAACCTAACAACAAAAAAGATCTTATGGAGAAAATAGCCTATTGGACAGATAGAATAGGCAAGATGAGTGAGAAAACCGATTCCCGTTCCCCAATGAAGTTTATATCCCTTAATCAACTCATAGAGCTTACCCAAGGTGATGAGAAATTTCAGAAGGAAATGATAGAAGTGTTCGTCCAACAAACCAAAGAGACGATCAAAAAAATCACAGGAAATCTGGAAGAGGGCAAGCTAGAGGTTGTCGTGTCGCTGGCTCATAAACTAAAAACCTCATTTGGAATATTAGAGGCTTCCCCCCGGCATATTTCACAAATAGAATATAAAGCTAGGTCAGGTGGCTCGGTAGCAGATATCACTCAATCGTTGGATGCCCTGAACCTACAGGTAAATTCCATGTATAAGGAGTTAGATGAAGTGCTTCACAATTTGGCTTCTTGAGTTCTTTCAAGAATCAGGAAATTAGAAGGTCTAAAGGTCATTATTTACTCTCCTATTTAACCACCGTCCTTGGTATTGCGGCAGGCAGTCGGCTGAGCATTTCATTGTTCAAGAGTTGAGTGGCATTGGTAAAACTCGAAACATTGATCACGCTGTTTCCTTGCCTTCCAATAAGCACCACCTCATCACCCACCTTGGTGCCCGGGATATGAGTGATGTCCACCATAAATAGGTTCATGTTGATCAGTCCCACGATAGGAGCCTTTTTACCTTCTATGAGCACTTGACCACGATTGGACAAAGCTCGTGGATAACCGTTGGAATACCCTAAGGGAAGCACCGCAATGGTCATTTCGTGAGTAGCCTGGAATGCCGTCCCATATCCTATGAATTCTCCTTGATCCACCTTTCGGATATCCATGATGTCAGTTTTCCAAGTGAATATCCTTTTTAAAGCAGCATCTGACTTTTTATCCACTTCATGTAGGTGGTTATAATAAATTTCGGGGCTTGGCCAGAACCCATATTGAGCTACTCCTATCCTCACCATGTCATACACGGTATCAGGCATTGCCAAAGCTGCCGCAGAGCAAGCAATATGTTTCGTATTAGGTAATACACCCTTTGATTGGCATGTTTTGAGGAAATTTTTAAACCGCTTGTGTTGCAAATCAATTTTGAATTGGTTTGCCTGGCTCTCCGCACCACCAAAATGAGTGCATAAGCCCTCAAAAACCAAATATTCTTGGTGCTTTTTCAAGAAAGACAGAGTGGGGTTTAATTCTTCTTTTGGCATGCCGGTTCTATTGGCACCTGTTTCCATTTCTATGTGTACTTTGGCAGGCTTCCCAACTTTTTTGGCTGCATCCAAAGCAACCGGAAGCCTGTCAAAGTTATACACAAAGAATTCAATATCATGCTCTATTGCCCAAGGGATGTCTTCTTCATAGATGATACCCATAATCATGATATGGCTCTCTTTCTTACGGGAATTCAGTACTTGTTCGGCCTCAAAAGAAGAAGCCACAGAAAAATGCCTGATCCCGCACTTTTCTGCCATGGGTACAAAGGCATCTATGCCATGACCATAGGCATTGGCTTTTACCACGGAAGAAAGAATAGGATGACCACCTATTTTTTTACGGATAAAACTGATATTGTTTTTATACGCAGATTGCTTCAACTCAATTCTAGAACTATGTTTTACCATTTTTTTCTTATGTCTAGCCAATTATAGGATTTCCCCCAGCTTTCCTTTGCCAATTCCCTTACCCTTTGCACTTTCTCCTCAGGCACATTGTTCATTTTGTCGGTGGCTTCAAGCGTATTATAATGAAAGGCATAAACCCTGGCAGCAAACTGGTGTAAGGGTAGGGAGGACTCACCGTAGACCTCACCTTTTCCCACCACAGATGGCTTGATCCCCTGACCCCAATCTTGTCTTCCTTCGTTATTGGGGTTAAGAAAATAGGCCCTCAATTCCCCCTTGGGATCAACGTCCACCCGAAGCAGGGATACGGCATGAAACCCCAACATTTCTGCCTTGGCAGAAGTGATGAATATTCCCACCGGGTTTGGATAAACCAACCGATTTCCGCCATTGTAATCGGGATGGCACATCGCATAAAAAACCTTCACAAACCCATCAAAGTCAATAATAGCGTCCGACATGTAATCATAAGCCGAAGCAAATCCCATCTGTATCCATTGTCCATAAAGTGCGGGATTTACCCATTTATGCGGATCCTCCCCACGTCCTGAGGCCAAGCGCATCATTTCATTATAAACCCTGTCCAACATGGGCACCAGGGTGACAGAGACGGCATCCAAATTATGATCCAATACCTGAACCAGCCCTTGGGGAGTTGTGCTATATTTAATTTCCCTACCTTCAAACCTGAAGGTCAAATCATCATACACCGCTGCGGTTTGAATCATATGGATCAATTTAGCAGGGGCATGTTGGCTCCACATGCTGATTCCCCTGGCACTTTGACAAGTAGGATTATTGCCCTGTCCTACCCCCAAAGGTTGTCCCAATATTCTAAAAACCGCCCCAATCAAATATTGTTTAGGGCTTACCTTTTCATGCGGAGTTCTGGTTGATTTGAGGATCCTTTTTTCCACCTCCGGGTGTATCCTGATGGAAAGCAAATTGGAAAGCCCAGACCTTACCGCCTCTCTGGATAGAATTCCGTTTTCCAGCATCTTCCCTAAGCCATAAATGCACTGAGCATTAAAGGGATCTATTACTTCGGTGATCAGTTGCATGACATAGGTGGACATTTCATTAAACCTAGCCACTCCGGTAGGATTTAACCCCAGGCAAACGGGAACCAGATTTAAATGTTTGTGTTCCACCAGGTGGAGCAAAAGACTAGCCTGGAATTGACTTACCAGTCCATGCTTTAACATCATCTCACTGATTTCCCCGGACTCTTCTTTTAGTTCATCTTCACTTAGGGTGGATAGCAGTTGGCGATATGACCGGAAATCATGCCCCACACTCCTTTTGGTGGGTCTATAAATGCTCCGTTGAAAGGATAGCAGCTTTTGATCTTCTGGGTCTTCCGGGTTCAGTTCTATTTTTTCTTTTACCCAGGCAATGATTTTTCGCTGCTTCTCCGTCACCACTGGCCGTTGTTCGCAAATAAGGTATAACTCTTCCGCTATTTTAGCCTTTACCTGTTCGTAATCGGTGTAGGAAGACAAAAATTTAAATAAGGAATGAACTTTAGAAAGTTCATGTTTACTCATCACCAGGCGGGTTTCTTCTTGTGGCTCATTAAATACGAACTCCAGGTTGCTCACCACCACTTCTTGAATATAATTGGCCGCTTCCTCCTGGGTCAGTCCTTCCAAGTCAAATTTTCCCTTTGCAACCGAAAGCAATCTCAATTCACTTAAAATTTCAATGGTGGAATTAGGATGTCCACTTTTTAAGGTGCCATTTACCAAAGTAGGCACCAGTTTCGATGCATCTTCCCAAGGAGAACCCTTGAAAATCCCTGCCTCCGTCAGATTCGGAATTTGCTCAAACAACATCTCCAACCCCTCCTTTGAATCAGCCATTAAATCTACTTGGCCCATTAATTTCTGGGCTTTTTCAGGTTTGGTTAGCACTGTAGCCTTTGTGTACTCATTTAATAGTTCCTCAAGCATTTGTTGATGCTTCTCCGCAATGGCTTGATTATCCATAAGCTCTCTCTCCTTAACTTTTAAATTATAAATATTCCTATTCTTTCTCCTACTCGGAGTACTAGTACTAAAAAAAACCCTTCCTAAGGAAAGGTTTTCTTTCAGCACTATGGACAAACTTACTGATAGAAGTCCACATTTTCATAATGGAGTAATAATTCCCTCATCCTGTCAGGGTCTTCCCCTTTAAAGTTCACTGTACCAAAATGGTTCCCAAAACCTTCTCTGGTATCAAGTTTCTGGGTGGTAAGGGGAGGCACCAAGGTGTGATCCAGAAAGTAAGGTTCCTCCTTCAACTCCTCCGGGATCACCAATTGAGAAATCTGATTCTTTCTGGGGTATATCATCACGTTGCCGTAAAATTCAGAAGGCCTGGCATCTAAAGGAGGCAACAACTCATTCAATTCCTCCTCAGTCAGGTTGGGGTCATGACAGCAGACGAAGGCTCCCAAAGCATCAAAATCATAAGCCTTTGATGCCAATTCCAAAATGTGACCTCCGGGGATCCTACAGGCCACTTCTCCAAAACTGAGTTCGTCATTTTCTGTAAGGAACCATTCGGGGTGAATCATCCCGTATTGAATACCGAAGATATTCACCAACTTTTGCATCTCATTCATGATCCTATCTCTTTTGGAGTTCAGGCGATGACCTTCAGGTATAAAATTAGAATATCCTAATTTTACGTATTCGGTGATGTTAAGGAATCTGATTTTCCCACCATGAATAAAAGCCTCACATGAAAATTCAGTGCCTGGAAGATGGCTTTCAGCCAAACAGGGAAAATCCCCATCCTCACACTTCCTGTCTATATCTTCCTTAGACTTGAGGAGTCTATGACCCACTGTACCTGCGGAGGCAAAGGGCTTAATATGTACCCATGAATCTTCTTCACCATCAATTTGAAGATTGGCCTCATTCAGCCGATCCATGAATTTTTTCACTCCTTCCTTATTGTAAACCTCCTCAAAAAGACCGACTCTAAGACCGCCAATCAGGGCCTTCCTCTTCATCATTGCTTTGTTTCTAAAGAGAAACGCCCGGTTCAATACCCTGGGGTCATCACGGAAAATGGAATTCAGAGCACCGGCCCATTCCACCGTTTCCTCAAATAGAGGCACTGCCACATCCGCATCGAAGGTCCTGAGCTTTTCCAGCAGATCCAAGGAGTTTGAGGTGTCACTCCATTCATTGAATTTATAAGGTACAAATGGGATATTGTTCTCTTCCGCATAAGCCTGGAAATCAGGAAACGAAACCACCACATAGGGTTTCCCTAATTTCTGCATACTTTCTATTACGGGTAAACTCCATCCTAATAACGCATAACATTTAGCCATAACTTCTTTTTTAATTGGTTGATTTTGATTGATTTACTGAAAAAGAAACAAAAAGCAGGCTAGAGTCCTATTTTGAAGGGATTAATTCTAAAATTTCAGGAATAATCTCAGTTTTACCGAGAAGATTAAAAATACAATATGCACCCACAAAGGCAATTAAGTAAAGGATTTAACCTAATAACTCAACCTAATAAAAAAGTAAGGTCTTTAAAATTCAAGCCCGGCATGAAAAATTTTATTCCAAATTATATTTTTCTAATTTGTTATACAACGTTTTTCTATCCATGTTCAATAATTTCGCTGCCTTTGATTTATTGTAGCGCACCTCATGGAGGGTCTTGATGATGAGTTGCTTTTCCTGTTCCTCGAAGCTTGTCTTTAAATCCATGGCCGACGAAACCTCTTCTACTACCTCTGCCATTTGCCGCTTTGGTTTCTGAGTGATTTCCAAGGGAATCACCTCCCTGCTGATCTCACCTTCACCGGTTATCAATACTGCCCTTTTGATCACATTCCTAAGCTCCCGGAGATTGCCCGGCCAAGAATAATCCCTGAATATTTGCTGTACATCCTCAGATAAACCGGTGACACTTTTCTGCAATTGCTCGTTACTTTGTTTCAAAAATAGCTCAGAAAAATAGAACAAATCCTCCTTTCTATCCCTCAGCGGACTCACATGAATGGTGAATTCATTGATCCGGTGAAACAAATCTTCCCTGAAACGTCCTTCCCCGGCACTCTGCATCAAATCATCGTTGGTGGCAGAAATTATCCTTACATCAATGGGGATGTCCTTATTTCCTCCCATTTTACGGATTTTTCTCTCTTGAATGGCCCTCAATAGTTTGATTTGAACTTCATAACTTAGGTTTCCTATTTCGTCCAGAAAAATGGTGCCCCCATTGGCACTTTGAAAGTGTCCTATTTTGTGATCAATGGCCCCTGTAAAGGCTCCCTTTACATGGCCAAAGAGTTCACTTCCCGCAAGCTCCTTGGAGAGTGCACCACAATCTACCGCAATAAAAGGACCGTCTTTCCGCTTAGATTTTTGATGAATACGCTTTGAGATAAATTCTTTTCCGGTGCCACTTTCCCCCAAGACGATCACGCTCATATCCGTAGGTGACACCAGGTCTATATAACGCTCTAATCTTTCAGATTCGCTACTCTTACCTACAAAATAGGAAGTGGAAACCCCTAATTTGGAAGGGTTTGGGATCTGCGGGGATTTCTTGGTTTGACCTTTGGCACCCTTCTTCATTGCCTCATTTACGGCCAAAAGTAATTCGTCTGGGTTTACAGGTTTTGTGATGTACTCCGAGGCCCCCATCTTCATGGATTTTACTGCGGTTCGGATGTCTGAATAATTCGTGATGAGGATCACCGGAGAGGGGTGTTCAGATGAAATGATATGCTCCAACACCTGCATACCTGTACCATCGGGCAAGCGATAATCCGTAATTACCAAATCGGGCATAAACCTACTAAAAAGACCCTTTCCTGCTTCCACACTAGTACAAGCTTCCACCTTATACCCATTTTTTTCCAAAAAGTTTTTAATAATTTTGGAATAGGTAAGGTCATCTTCTATCAATAAAACTTTACTCATATTAACTTTGGGTGATCAAAGTAACGAGGTTTTTGGCTACACCCCCGTTCCTACCAACTATTTCTACTCTACCGAATAATTCCTCAAACATAAATTGAGCCAATTTTCCTCATCTTGTTTTACCTCCACATAAATCTTCTGTCGCGTTTCATCATACACCCCTTTCAAATTTCCGATTTCAAAAAAAAATCAGTTACTTTGTAAAGATAATAAATTTAAAACTCTTCGCTTGCATTTACCCTCAAGTGCGTAAACTTGAGGGTTTTTTTAATTTATTTAGGCAAAAGGAAAATGGCAATCAAAGCTAGCGCACCCATAGGGATATTTGACAGTGGCATTGGGGGACTTACAGTGGCCAAGGCGGTAAGACAATTACTCCCCAATGAGCAAATCATTTATTTTGGAGACACGGCGCACCTGCCCTATGGGGACAAAAGTACAGCCGCCATTCAGGCCTATAGCGTCAAAATAGCGGATGTGCTCTTGAATGCAGGTTGCAAACTGATATTGATTGCCTGCAACTCCGCATCTGCTGCCGCTTTTGACCTGGTAAAGGCTTATGTGGCCTCCAAGGCACATGTGGAAAATGTGATTGACCCGGTAGTGGATTATCTCAGGGAAACCCACCTCCACCAAAAAGTGGGGCTCATTGGGACCAAACAAACGGTAAATTCCGGGGTATATCTGCAAAAAATAAATGCCTTAAACGTGGGCATTGACTTACAGTCTTTGCCCACCCCATTGTTGGTTCCCATGATTGAAGAAGGGTTTCACAAAAACGAAGTGAGTGAGGCCATAATCGCCTCCTATTTGTCACAGCCACTTTTTGAAGACATCAAGGCCATGGTATTGGGATGCACACATTATCCGCTCATTAAGGCCCAAATCCATGCCTTTTACCAGGGGCGGGTTAGCATCATAGACAGTTCGGAGATAGTGGCTAAATCGGTGAAAGCTCTATTAGCGTACCATAACCTCATGGATCATGGAGCAAAAAGAGAAGATCAGTTTATGGTTTCAGATTTCACCCCCTCCTTCCAGCACGCCACCAAATTATTCTTTGGCACATCCATTTCCCTGAAAAAATATCCTCTCTGGGAATAATCCCCTGGTATTTGTTAATTTTTAATAAATCCCCTCACTTTTTTAATTTTTTTGTGTTATCCATTGCCTGTTCTGTGTTGTTTTTGCGTTAGTTCCTGCAAGTTTTTGTAGATACTAACGCTAAAAAAGGCTTACCTTTGTAAAAGTTATTACTCCTTCCTAGTCCTATGAGTGATCAAATCAAACACGAATGCGGGATAGCCCTGATAAGGCTAAGAAAACCATTGCAGTATTACATAGACAAGTACAATTCCCCCACCTATGGGGTAAATCGGCTGTATGTCTTGATGCAAAAGCAGATCAACAGGGGCCAAGACGGCGCCGGGGTCGCCAATATCAAGATCAATACCAATCCCGGTACCCGATATATCAGCCGCTACCGCTCGGTAGAGGCAGAGGCAGTTACCAAGATTTTCCAGAAAATTTCCAGAAAATATAAAAAAGCCAGAAAACACGGTTCGGAGGAAAACCTCATGGATGCCAGTTGGCTAAGGGAAAATGTGGCATTCAGTGGAGAGGTTTGGTTAGGACACCTTAGATATGGCACTCACGGGGAAAACAGCATAGAAACTTGCCATCCTTTTCTCAAGCAAAACAATTGGAGAAGCCGAAACCTGGTAATGGCAGGGAATTTCAACATGACCAATGTGGAAGAGCTTTTCGATATCCTGGTACACCTGGGACAGCATCCAAAAGAAAAAACGGATACGGTAACGGTCATGGAAAAAATTGGCCACTTCCTGGACGAGGAAAACCAGCGGATTTTTGACAAATACAAAGACACCTATTCCAATAAGGAAATCACCGAGGTGATAGAACAAGAGCTTGACGTGGCCAGGATTTTAAGAAGGAGCTGCAGGGATTTTGATGGGGGGTATGCCATGGCCGGATTGATCGGGAATGGTGCCAGCTTCGTGGTAAGAGACCCTATAGGCATCAGACCGGCATATTATTATGCTGATGATGAGATAGTGGTGATCGCATCGGAAAAACCACCCATCAAAACCGCATTTAATATCGACTATAAGGAAATCAAGGAAATAAAGCCCGGCAATGCACTTATTGTCAACAAGGATGGCAGCTTTGGGGAATATGAAATCATCCCCCCAAGGGAAAAGAAATCATGTAGTTTTGAACGAATCTACTTTTCCAGAGGCACTGATCCCGATATCTACAGGGAACGAAAGAACCTGGGTAGGGCACTTGTTCCCCAGATCCTCAAAGCCATAGATTTCGATTTGAAAAACACTGTGTTTTCCTATATTCCCAATACCGCTGAAACGGCGTTCTATGGAATGATAGAGGGGCTGGAGGATTATCTGAGCGCACGGCGCAGGGAGGTGATGCTGGAGGGCAAACCACACCTTGGAGATGTAGAAGATTTATTGAATTTCCGGCCAAGAGTAGAGAAGCTGGTCAGCAAAGATGTGAAGTTGAGGACATTCATCACCAATGACACCGACAGGGATGTGATGGTCTCCAATGTATATGACACCACCTACGAAGTGATCCGGCCCGGTGTGGATACCATAGTGGTCATCGATGACAGCATAGTGAGGGGCACCACCTTGGAAAAAAGTATTCTCACCACTTTGGACAAACTTAAACCTAAGCGAATCATCATCGTCTCATCTGCACCACAGATCCGCTTTCCGGATTGCTATGGCATAGACATGTCCCGGATGAAGGACTTTATTGCCTTCAGGGCAGCCGTGGCATTAATAAGAGATAAAGGCATGAGCTACTTGTTGGATCAGGTCTATGAAAAATGTGTATCCCATCCCAATGCCAACGAAAATTTTGTAAAAGGGATCTACTCCAATTTCACAGATCAGGAAATTTCTGACAAAATCGCCGAAATCATCACCTCGGATGATATAGAAGCCAATGTGCATGTCATCTATCAGACAGTTGGCAACCTCAACCAGTCCTGTCCAGAACACCTGGGCGACTGGTATTTCACCGGAGATTTCCCCACCCGCGGGGGAATGAGGGTGGTCAACAAGGCTTTTGTAAATTATATGGAAGGCAAGGTGGTGAGAGCCTATTAAGCTGAGAAGATTCAAGGATTACAAAAGGCAGCCTACAATTACTGCCTTTTTTTGTTTAAAAAATAGGTACAAAAAAAACCATTGAAAATGGCCATCAACGTAGAACTGCTTAAAACGATTTGTGAACTTCCCGGAGCCCCCGGGTTTGAGAAAAAGATCAGGGATTATGTGTTGGAACAGGTCAGTCCGCTTGTGGATGCAGTACAGGTAGACAACCTGGGCAATATCATTGCCATAAAAAGAGGGAGTAGAAATCCCGAAAACAAAAGGGTGATGGTGGCCGCACACATGGACGAAATAGGTTTTATCGTCACACACATTGATGAGAAGGGTTTTGTAAAATTTCATTCTCTGGGCGGTTTTGACCCCAAAACCCTCACTTCCCAGCGAGTAATCATACACGGAAAAAAAGACCTTCTAGGTGTGATGGGGAGTAAACCCATACACGTGATGAGTTCGGAAGAGAAAAACAAAATGCCCAAGCTTACAGACTATTTCATTGACCTGGGTATGTCCAAAGAGGAGGTGGATAAGTACATAGAAATTGGAAACCCCATCACCAGAGAAAGAGAACTGATAGAAATGGGGGACTGTGTCAACTGTAAATCAATCGACAACAGGGTGGCGGTATTTATCCTTTTGGAGGCATTGAGGGAGCTTGAAAACCCAGCTTATGATGTTTATGCCACCTTCACCGTACAGGAAGAGGTCGGGCTAAGAGGAGCAAATGTGTCCGCTCACCTCATCAATCCCGACTTTGGTATTGCCCTGGACACCACCATTGCCTATGATGTGCCAGGAGCATCACCCCACGAAAAGATCACCGAATTGGGAAAAGGAACGGCTATAAAAATCATGGATGCCTCCACTATTTGTGATTACAGGATGGTGGCATACATGAAAGCCACCGCGGACAACCACAATATTAAATGGCAACCTGAAATTCTCACCGCGGGAGGGACCGATACAGCCGGCGTACAACGCATGGGCAAACAAGGCTCTATAGCAGGTGCTATCTCCATACCCACCCGCCACCTTCATCAAGTAATAGAAATGGCAAATAAGGAGGATATTCTAGAAAGCATACGCTTATTAAAAGTCTGCCTGGAAGATCTGGACAATTACGATTGGAAACATTAAGCGAAAAAACAAGGGCAACGATTCAAGCCTCAACCGTTGCCCTTGTTTCAATCTTTTAGCCTCTTTCTAGGAAGCCTTTTTTTCAAATAACTAAAGAGATTATCGTATTCCAAATGCTCATGGTTGCTTACATTGATACTGAATTTATCTTCAAAGAGTAAGCTCAATTGCTTGAACTCCCGCTTATTGGCCACTACTTTCTCTTCCTGCCATCCCATAACCTGATTGAGTGCATACACCCTCTTTGTTCCCCTCAATGGCAAACTAACTACTATCTGGGATTTCCCTGCGATGATAAATTTGAATCCAGCCATCATTTTTACCAGCAGCAAAAGCAGCACCACAGTGATTATAGTACAAGCAAAAAGATAAAACACCAACCCATAGGAAGCCCCTCTATGAAAGTCAGATAAAAGATAGGCAAGCCCTGCAATCAAAAGAACTACGATCAGGCTCAGGGAGAGGTAAGTGCTGAGCTTTGGTCTACATCGTATCATGGATTTCCTGTAATTTAGTTTTAGAAAATTGGATCAAATCGGGAAAAAATTGGTGAAAATAATCCGAAAAGTCATCTTTATGGGCAGATAAAAATGCAGGCGCCTCCTTTAACTTGGATTTAAAAGTACTCCGTTTTCCCAATCCTTTAAAGGTCTTTTTCATACCATCCATAGTGCCATAGGCTACAAGCCAGTTTTCGGCTTTCATAATTGGATAAAGGCCACGGAAGCGGGGAGGAAGAATTCCGAGGTGGTCATCAAGTGTAGCATAGACTTCCTTGGCAAACTTGAAAATGGGCCTGTCATGAAATTGATCCCAGTCCTTGGACAAGAAGTAATCGAAATATACATCGGTGATCACCACACTATATTTTGAAAAGTAGGGCTTTAGAATTTCCTGTGCCTCCTTTACTACCTCATGTTGGTCGGTAAAACTATCGATTTCTCTGTGCAACATAATTCCTTTTACCACCTCCTCATCAAACTGAGTACTCAGGTCGCCCCTTACAAAGTCGCCGATAAAATTGCCAACCAGGATCTTAGGATGGCCAAATGACAAATACGCATGCGCTAGAAAATTCACTCCTCCTGTCTCCGTTTGGTTAAACAAAAAACACCCTATATTAGCCAATGGTTTTGGAAATAAAGGCTAAGTATGACAAATATACAGGAAGAATTAAAATTTACTAAGCAACTTCTCCGCTTGGAATGGAAGGCAGACCTGGAACAATTTCGACAAAAAACCCAAAGTAAGTCCATTCAGGAAAGAAAAGAAGCGGGTACCTGCTGGTATCCAGTGCAATTGGTAAAAGTAAAGTCAGGATTAGCCGATAAGCTTATAGTAGAAATCATTTGCCCAGAAAAACTACAATCTCATGGCTTCCAATCCGGGAAAACGGTGGCCTTTTTTTCCAACGAAAAATTCACGGGTAAACTAAGGGCCGGGCTAAACGGCGTAATCAACACGGTGAGGGGCAATTACATGGCCATTACCTTGCCCATCGA
Source organism: Cyclobacteriaceae bacterium (assembly GCA_003565295.1). Classification (GTDB taxonomy): domain Bacteria; phylum Bacteroidota; class Bacteroidia; order Cytophagales; family Cyclobacteriaceae; genus Pleomorphovibrio. The sequence continues at coordinate 5,138 of PXCO01000352.1, read as the reverse complement.
GCACCTACCAGAATGGATGACGGAGGGCAAACTGGGTGTGGACCTGATGTTTGATGAAAGCACCTACAAGCAAATGGACCAGGCCTTATCCAAAGTCATGAAGGCAGAGGAGGGGAGACTAGGGAAATTGAAAGTTATCCTTTTAGGCGAGGAGGATGCCAGTTTTGATAAGTCCATAAGCCACCACCCTGACCCGGCTTTAAATTCCAGTCAGAACGATGCTTTGGCCAAAGTGGCCTCAGCAAGAGATTTGGCCATCATTCACGGCCCACCTGGAACCGGTAAGACCACCACCCTCGTGGCAGCCATTAGTGCAGGCATTAAGCGGTTTCACCAGGTGCTCGTCTGTGCTCCCAGCAATGCAGCCGTGGATTTGTTGGTAGAAAAACTGGTAGAAAAGGGCATTTCCACCCTTAGAATTGGGCATCCGGCAAGGGTGGATGATGACTTACTTTCACAAACCCTAGATGCCAAAACCTCTAGCCACCCGGTATACCAGGACCTTAAATCCCTGAGAAAAAAAGCCGATCACTTGAAATCCCAGGCCAAAAAATACAAGCGCTCCTTTGGTCCGGGAGAAAGAAAACAGAGGGAAATAGCCTGGGAACAGGTGCGGCTGATGAAGGAGGAAGTAAGGCAGTTAGAAGAGTATATCCAATTGGATATTTATCAAAACACCCAGGTCTTTGCCTGTACCTTGTCCGGTGCGGGCTCCCCCCCACTGAAGGGCCTGCGTTTTCCGGTGGTATATATAGATGAAGCCGCGCAGGGGATGGAACCTGCCACCTGGATTCCTATTTTATCTGCCGATAAGGTGGTGATGGCAGGGGATCATTGCCAACTACCGCCGACCATCAAGTCCTTTGAAGCAGCCTCGAAGGGGCTTAAGGAAACTTTATTTGAAAAAAGTATTTCCAGGCAACCTCATTCGGCCATGATGCTTTTGACCCAATACAGGATGCCTTCATTGATAATGGGTTTTTCCAGCAGCCATTTTTACCAGAACCGGCTAGAAGCAGCGCCTTCCACCTTTGCACATTCTTTGGCAGAGGATCAACCCGTACTCCAGTTTATAGACACGGCGGGAAGTGGATTTCAGGAACATACCGATAAGGAAACCCTGAGTACCATGAACCTGGAGGAAGCAAAATTTGCCTTGGCACGATTAGTGGATACATTGAAGTCGATTGGCACCGACATGTTTTTGCTTAATCAATGGAATATAGGGATCATTTCACCCTACAGGGCACAAATTGAGCTACTAAAAGAACTTGCGGAAGAAAAGGCACTTTCAGCCCTTCTTAAACCTGTGAAAGAACTACTAACCATTGACACTATAGATGGTTTCCAAGGGCAAGAAAGGGATTTGGTGATCATCAGTCTGGTGCGGAGCAATGCGGACGGGGTGATCGGCTTCCTGGCGGATACCCGTAGGATGAATGTGGCGCTAACGCGGGCCAAGAGACAGCTTATAGTGATTGGTGATAGCAGTACATTGGGCATCCATCCATTTTATAAGGAATACCTTACCTATGTGGAGGAAAACAACTGCTATTCTAGCATCTATGAGTGGATGGAATATTAGTCCCTCAATTAACTACCACATAGATCTGTACCTTTATGAATATTAGAGACTCTATTGAAAGACTGAAGGAAATCTTTTTAGAAGATATTGAGGGACTAAACAGGTTGCTTATTGGCCTTTTGATCGCCGGGGCTATCCTGGTGATATTTCTATTCCTTTCAAAATGGATTAAAAAACTTATCACGAATAGACTCAACCGGCGGGGAAATGATCACTTGTTGGTGGAATTTATAGCTGCAGGAGTAAGGGGAATTATTATCATCTTCGCGCTCACAGTTATATTCCGGTTTTTTGGGCTCACCGGACTAGTGAGTGGGATTTTAGCCGGGGCCGGCATCACGGCATTTATCGTTGGATTTGCCTTGAAGGATATCGGGGAAAATTTTCTCGCCGGCATATTATTGGCATTTAAAAGGCCATTTAGGGTGGGGGATATTGTGGAAATCAACGGAGTAAGAGGAAGGGTATTGATGCTAAACCTAAGGGACACTCAAATAAAAACAAGGGATGGAAAGGATGTTTTTATCCCAAATGCCAGCATTATAAAAAACCCCCTGACCAATTTTACCATAGATGGGTTTCTAGCCTATAATATTGTCGTGGGGTTGGACTATGGATGCGATTATGAGAAAGCAATGACACTGATTAATAACACCATTGTTACAGTACCTGGCGTGTTAAAGGGTAACAAAAAACCTACTGTAAATGTGTCGGATTTATCTGCCAGCACATTAAATGTGACAGTAACCTATTGGGTGAACACCCACAATAAGACCCAACCGGATCCCAAGGTAAGGTCTAATGCAATACTAGCTGTGCTTACTACGCTAGAAGGGGCAGGATTCAATTTACCTGGAAACATTGTTGAACTAAAAAACCACAACAATCACCCGATAAAGCATAACCCCTCTTAAGAAATCAAGAAAATTTTTGATATACCTCTTTTGCTACTGGAAGGTCTGCTTCTGCCCAATCCAGAGGGAGAAGTTCAGGAAGTGCAAGCCATTTATACGATTGGTGTTCCAGAAGCATAAGATGACCACTCTCAATTTGTGCCAAAAAGGGAATCAATAAGATTTGGAAACCCCCATAGTCATGGGTTACTGGGTTCAGTCTTTCCCCAAGCAGTATCTTCAAAGACAATTCCTCCTCAATCTCCCTAATCAATGAAGATTCCAGCGACTCCCCTTCCTCCACCTTGCCACCGGGAAATTCCCATTTCAGGGGCATGGACATGATCCTGCTCCTTTGCACTGCCAAAAACAGCCCTTCGTGCTGAATGATGGCACAGGTCACCTTGATCTCTTTCAACCCTATGTAAGTTTATTCTTGTTCTGGAATATAAAGCAACTGTTGGTTTTCGAAATCATACAAAGTTGCTTTCCTCAACTCGTAATACGCCGTCCAAAAGTCCCTCAATGACTGCACATACTCCCTTCGATTCTGATCTTTCTCCTGTTGGGCTATATTCAGGTCGGTGATGGTCACATTCCCACTTTGATACCGTTTATAGGCAATTTCATAGCGCTTATCGGCTACCTCATCGGACAATTTTGTGATTTCCAGGCGCTCCCTGAGCATCTCAAAGTTCTTGACCATGGTAAAAATCTCCTGCTCAAAATTAATGATCTCCTGATCCACTTCATAGTTGATCAACTTTTGATTGGCCTTGGCCATGCTCATCCGGGCTTTGTTCCTCCCCCAATCCAGAACGGGCACTGTAAAACCCAGACTTACAAGTGCCTGTGTGTTAGGATCAGAAAAAATATCCCCAAATGCAAAGGCGGCATTATTATACCCATAACTGGCATTTAATCCTACTTGAAATCGCTGTCCCCTGGCTTGGGCCACGCTTTCGTCCGCCTCCAGGCGTCTTCGCTTAAATTGGGTAGCATCGGAGCGATTTTGAAATGCATATTCCAGGGCTTCATCCACATTTACCTCAAAATCTGGGATCTCTCCGGGTAATTCCAGACTGATAGTGATGGTCTCATTGAGGCCGATAAAGGATTTTAGCACCAGGGAAGAACTTTCCATGTCCAGTCTGGCCCTCGCTACATCTTGTTTGGCTTGCAATACCTGAAGCTCTACTTGTAGCAGTTTATCTTCGTAAGTAGTGCCTATATTATACCGGCCTCTTTCGATTTTTAGAATATCTTCTGAATTTTTAAGGTTCTTTGTGGCTATGTCCAGGTTTACCTGCGCCACCAAAAAATTGAAAAAAAAGTTGGTCACCCGCTCACTGATATTTTCCATATCCTCCACAAAGCTCTTTTTACTTTCTTCGTAAAGTAAGGGCTCAATCATTTTATCCCATTTCAGCGGGTTAAAGGCGAAAAACGGTTGATAAAGCCTAACATTTACAGGTACGCCACTCCACCGGGTGGAGGGTTGGCCCTCTCCGGTAAGAAAATTATCGAATCTATTCGTTGAGCTATTGACGGAGATGGTACCTCCCGTAGCAGCAATTTCCTGCTGCAACCCCAATTCCAAATCCATCAAATTTTGTCGTACCTCACGGAATTCCACCGTACCATCCGGCTGGATTACATTACTGAATTCCTGCCGATAACTAGGCACCGTTCCACTTAAGCGAAGCTGGGGGTTATAGTTGGATAAATGCAAGCGGTATCTCCAGAAGAGGTTTTCCCTTCGGGTATCCGCCCTTAAGGCTGCGGGGGACTGACCTTTTGCCCGCTCCACAATATCATCCAGGGTAAATGTGACGGTCTCTTGAGCATTCACAGAAAAAATGGCCGCAAAAAAAATTAGGGCCATTGAGGGGTAAATTAGTTTACTCATATCGAAGTGATGTTATTGGATCCTGACTTGCAGCTCTTTTTGCCGGGGTGATGCCAAAAACCAATCCTACCGTAGCCGCCACCCCAAATGAAAGTACAATGGAAGAAACTGTAATAATCGTGGGAAATTCAGCAAAAGTGGACACCATATGTGCGAGTACCACCCCCAGGATTACCCCTATGATTCCTCCGGATATACTGATCATGATGGATTCAAATAAGAACTGGTTCACAATATCGTTCTTTTTTGCTCCCAACGAAAGTCTTAGGCCAATTTCTTTTATCCTTTCCATCACGGAGGCCAACATGATATTCATAATTCCTATCCCCCCAACAAGTAGGGATATCCCCGCGATGGCACCCAGCACTATATTAAAAATATTCTGTGTCCGCTGTTGTTGTTTTAACAAAAGTTCCGGGATGGTGATCTCAAAATCCACCACTCCGTAATGCCTTCTTTCCAGCATTTTGGAGATGACCTCTGCAGTAGGAGACAGAAGCTCACTTTCGCTTACCTGCACGGTGAGCTTATCAATTTGATGGTAATTGCCGCTCCTGGAATCATTGTCTATCAAATCGGAGCGCACGATTTTGTCCCTATCCTTATACCTTATCAGCATGGTTTGGATGGGAATATATACGTCCATGTTAAAATCCCTGATGCCCAGATTGGAAACACTGGACTCCGAAACCATGCGTTCCTCCAGCACCCCGATAACCTCCAACCACTGATTGCCGCTTTTAAGTTTCTT
>PXCO01000091.1 GCA_003565295.1 Cyclobacteriaceae bacterium | reverse complement strand
TCTTTAAATTATTTCCCGCCCAGTCAAATGGGGTATATCCCAAGAGGGATACAGCTACAACCCTGGATGGTAAGGGCTCCTTTTCATTTAAAGCCTTAATTGCCACCTGATCAATAAAATCTTTTACGCCTTCTGTTTCCAAAATAGAGGAAGAGTTTTTAGTCATAGCGTAAAAAAGGCTCTTATCGGATGGGTACGTATTCCTTCCCTCCATACCATTCAACAAACCAAGGGCCGTGGCCATCCTCCAGCCCAGCTCTCCTTCAGAAGTGACCATGTCCTTCAACAGCACCTGGCAGTCCTCCATTTTGGCAGCATGTCCATATAATTCCCCTAGGTCTTGCATCATCAATGGAAAAGCCGGACGATCAGGGGTATCCATACTAAGAAAAGTGCTTAAAAAAGCAGAAAGCTGATCCCCAATCCCACTCAATACAGCAGCGCGCGACCAGGGGTTGTCACCATCCCTTGCAGCTATCCGGGCAAGGGCATCGATGATTTTCTCTCCTTTCCCTGATCCTAACTCCAGGGATGATAGGTACCTGACCCGAATTTCCTCATCTTCGGTGGCGGCAATCAATAACTTATATAAATCCGGGAATTTCTCCAGAAGTTTTCCCGAAAGTATTACGGCCTGCTCCCTTACGCCTGCGGCACTATCTTTATAGGCCCTTTGAAGGACTGTTGGATTTAATGCTTCTATTGCATAAAGCATCCATAGCGCTCTTGCCCTTCCTTCCGGCCTTTCACCTTTTTCCGCCAGCTCAGTCAACATGGGTACAGCCTCTTCATCCAAACTTTCCAAAAGCAGTCGGTGGGCGGTGGACCTTACCCATTCATCCTCTGAATCCAATGCAAACACGAAATCCCTGGTGCTTGATGTTGAACTCATTGAATTTACACCCTGGTTAGGATCCCCGGTAAATTCCTTTTTTACAACCCGATAAATCCTTCCTTTGTCCTTCCCACTTTCAAAATCCAACCCCCCCCGGGCTGATTCCGGAACATAGGAAGGGTGATCGATCACTTTCCTATGCATATCCGCAAGGTAAAGTGCCCCATCAGGCCCATGGCCCAGAAATACGGGATTGAACCAACTGTCCGTTGAAGCCAAAAACTCCCGGTTTTCGTAGGCTGGTACAGAGCGAAATGATACATTATCAGGGCTGATGATTTGCCGTTGTACCAGGTTTTGGGCAGGTTCACAAATAAAGGCATTTCCCAAATGTTCGTCTTTCAATGCGGTACCATTATAAATTACAGGTCCACAGGCGGAGGTAAAGGTCCCCTTATGGGAAAGACCCATTAATTTAGGGATAAAATCTGCTGTAGTTACGGCATTGCTTATGGGATATACCGTCGCATTGGCCTCAGCATCGGCCACATCCTGAATGGTCTGGTTAAATAAAAGATGGGGATTACGTCCAAGGTACCAAGGTTCGATGACCACATGCTGTAAGGGATGTCTGTTGGAAGTTCCAAAACGTCTGCCAAAAGCGTCAAAAGCCAACCCGAACTGACTTCTGCCACCTGTGGTCTGGAACTCCAGGGTTTCCGGATGAAAACGACCATCCGAGGGTGAAAAATTAACCGGTTCCCGATCCGGATGATCGGGGGAAGTCACCTCTCCCCCATTCAGTCCGCTGGTAACATAAATCCAGCCATCCATTCCCAGGGTCGGATGGCTGGTCCTGATCTGGGCCGTTTTGTCGGCATTGAAGCCAGTAAGCACGACTTTTTTAACATCAGCAATCCCATCACCGTCGGAATCCTTAAAGTAGTAAATATCCGGTGCACAGGTCACAAAAACACCGCCACGCCAAACCATGATGCCATTGGGGTAGGTGAGTCCGGTTGCAAATTCAGTCCTGTGATCAAATTTACCATCGCCATCCCGGTCTTCCAGCCTGGCAATTCTTCCCAATTGATCGGGTGCTCCTCCTTCGGCGGGATCTGGATATCCCCTGTTTTCGGCCACATACATCACCCCGTCCTCATCAAAAGCAAAAGCAGTAGGGTCAACCACCAAGGGTTCTGCAGCAACTAATTCTATCCTCAGCCCAGGTTCCAACTGGAAACTGGCCATGGCATCTTTGAGTGCCAATGAATCCGAATAGGTATACAGGGGGGAGTTAACAGGCGCATCCTGTAATTCAAAAACCACTTCACCCTTTTTTTCATCTTCATTATGCTTGCTATTACAGTTCAAAAAACCGCTATAGGCCGTAAAAACCAAGAACCAAATCCAAGATCGCTTAGGTGATTTAACTATTAGACAAAACTTTGAAATCATAATTAACGCTAAGGAATTTATTGGCCTAATTTTTACAGCCGGTGTATCATAAATTTCATTTCATCCAAGCCAAATGGCTCTCGCCTATTCGCCTGCACATTTCCAATTTTAAAGATCCCCTACGGCACCTGCTGGAATCCCTGCCAGTTTCATAATTATTCATAAAGCTCTCTAAGCATACCCAAGGCAGTTGCTACCATCAGTTCTCCCCCACCAGGTGCAAGCCTAGAGTTGACAGTTTCATAACCTCCACCTGCAAAGGCCTCCTCGGTTGGCACGTAAGCAATATGGCTATTGGTCAGTTCTATTATCCAGGTATGTTTGAAAGGAGAATTTTCTTTGATGGCCAAACCCAGTTCCACGAATATTTCCCCGGGAAGCCCAACAATAGCAAAATCATCACCGATGACAAATGTTTGAATTTCCAGCGGGATCATCCATGGTAGCCCCCCTACAGTGGGAGGCACCGCTTCTGTTCTTCGCATTCTTTCCAGAGAGCGGATTTTAAGCCTCCGTCTCCTTTCCAAAAAGCTACTTTCCTGATATAGCGGTGGAATTCCGTCCTCCTGGTTGGCCCATTCCAATTCTTCCTTTGTAAAATCTTGGAGGGGCGCATAAATTACCTTTGATCTTGCTTTAAGCTGCATGGACGGAATGGTTTGGGCATTTTGGAAACCCTTGCCCACAGATGCAGCCATCACCTTTCCAATTTCCTGGGAGCTGGGGCGGGAAAGTTTTCCTGTGACATCGATATGGTTGATGTTGCCGCTTGCACCCGGCGTAAAAAGTGAAACAAACTCCTCCTTGAATAAGGTCTGTAGCTGTTGGGCTAGAAACCCTGGAAAATCTGCACTGAATTCCGAACCGCCAAAAGTATCTGCATGAAGGGAAAAATTCGTGATGCTGCCTATGGTTCGGCTGTCTTCCAGTGATTTCAAAAACAACGTTCCCGATCCAGTATCAATGGGTCCGGTTGCCTTTACTATTGACTGGTTACCTACTCCAGGATTTGTGACCACTCTCCCGTCCTTCATCTGAAACCTCCTATTGAAAGCGAGGCCTGTAATTTCATCATTTATCATTCCCAGCTGAACACTCTCCATATTCTGATATGCGGCCTTTACGGCCTTGGCTATTTGATTGACCAATTCATCAGGGTAAGTATCATCACCACCAGTATCCATTGCCTGGTCAAATGGGGGGCGAAGCTCACCTGTAAGTTCTCTGATATTGGGATGATAGGCAGGGCTGGTATGGGTATGTGTGGCGGTAATAATAATGTTCTGAAAAGGAATACCTGATTGCTCCTCAACCAACATCCTTGCCCGGGTAGACAAATCCCTTTCTATCCACAAGAGATCACATACCACCAAAGCCAGTACAACATCGGCTTGTTGAATCACTACAGCCTTGGCAAATAAGGGATCATGATTACCCGTGCTGGCACCCCGGTAATGGGGATATCCGGCTTTTGTGGGATTGATATTCACCTCTGCCATCCCTCCTTTCAAAGGGGCGTTTTGGCCATGGGCATGTTTACTGGAAAACATCATAAAAACCAACGGCAACAAGAACATACAAATTCCAATCATTTTGGGGTTTGCTTTCATTTAATCATCTCAATAGGTTAATTGATCCAATCATCATCCTGCCGGCCCTAAAGCTTTACAGAATGGGATTCAGGTCCACCCTTCTTACCAATATTTCTGCACCTTCGGATTGAATCTGAATCCTACCCTTTTTGGGCTGTACATCCAGGGCCCTGTTCACCAAAATACCGTTCAGGTACACTGTGATTTCCCCATTCAAAACATGGCATTCCAATGTATTCCATTCCCCCACCGGCTTCTCCACATCATTTGCTCCCCTAAAATCGATTACATCCTTCCAATCAGGATCCCTGCCAAACCAGTTGACCCTCCCCCTGTTTAGGGTTACCGGATCTCCATCAGGTTGGTAAACGTGGGCCCCTGCCACTTTTTCAGGTGCAACCGGACAGGTTATTGAAAATCGGTCGGTGCCGTCTCCCACCACGATAAAATCTCCGGTACCTCCTTCAATTATTTGGCATTCAATGGAATTCATCCAGGTACCCGAATAATTTCCATCCTTACCCTGGGAGTGGAGTAATACTCCGCTGTCCCTTGCTTTCTCCAGGCGGGGTTCGTGGGTTTCACCCCCCCATTTAAACTCAACCACCAATTTATAGTCTTCAAACTCCTCCTCGGTGGTGATACAGCCCCACTCTTCGCCGGAAATGTGAATGATCTCGTCCTTAACCGTGAAAACTTGCTTTGGATCAGTGTTTTTCCCCCTTTCTTTTAAAAAGGTATACCAACCATCCAGGTTTTGACCATTAAAAAGTTTCCTGGTCTTATCCAGTTTCAAGTCATCGGCATTCAAAGGATTGGGATACCTTGAGGTAATTGGGGTTGATTTCAGTTGATTCAACATTTCCAATACGTTTTCCGTGATCTTATTGGAAGCCTCTACTTCCAGATAGCTGGACCTTGCTCTCCAGGTTTCATAACCTCCCAGTTCATGGTGTTCGGGAGTAGGCAGATAACCGTTATACCCATTGGCCAGGGAGACGTTAATGGTTTGATCAAAAGGGCTTTTATCCTTTATTTCTAAACCTATCTCCGCAAAAACTTCACAGGGAATGGCCGTAATGGCTAGGTCCCCCAGCTGGAAAGCTTGAAGAATAAGGTTTTTTTGATCTGGAAAATCATTCATCAAAACGGTTTCCCTGGCATAAATTTCTTCCATAGAAACCATATTGGGGCCTTTGGCCTCGGACATGATCTTTTCGGCCCGAAGCAATTCCTCGGCCTGGGGCTTCCTTACTCCCAGGGTAATTTCCTTTTGTGCAACGGCAAGCGGCACCCAATCTTTATATTGAATATTTTGGTAAACCTTGAAAGCCTCGGAGGCAAGCGTATTGGCCACCATTTCCATTTTAGCATAAGCCGGCAAAGGGGCTGGAGTCTCTCCTCCAAAATTTATATTATTGACATCCCCGCTGCTACCGTTGGACATCATGGCAAGAAAGGAAGGATCCTGACGATCAGCCCCTATCATTTGTTTGATTTTATCGGCGAACATCCCGAAATAATCCGCCGATATTTCCCCGTTACCGGTTCCCCCCACATAATGTAAGGAATAGTTGGCCATTAAGGCGATGGGCTTCCCATCAGTGGATTGGATAGCAACAACCGGTACATCCGGGTCTATGGGCCCTGCCGGTTCCAGTAAATCAGGATTCCCTATCCCCGGATTCATCCTGACCTGATCTTCTTCACCAAAGGGATTGGTCAATACGGTTCCGGGCTTCATTTTCCATCTTCGGTTGAACACCTGGGTAGGTTCATGGCCGAAACCCCATCCGATTTTTGCAGGTTCCAGGTTATTGTGGGCACGGATAATGGCATCGGCGGTTCGTTCCTCCAAAAAAACCAGGTAGGCCGGGTCCGGATCGCTCTGAAATACGGAACAGGCCGTTCCACCGGAATGGGTATGGGTGGCGGAGATCAACATGTTTTCAACGGGAATGGAGGTAAACTCATGAGCCCTGAGTTTGGCGTTATCCAAGGTCTCCCTGTAGGCCATACATACATCCAAGGTGACAATGGCCAGTTTCGTTACCCCATCATCCAACACCACACTTCTGGCCTGCGTGTCGTCATGGACATGAAGGGCTATGCGGTTCTGCAAACCACCGTTTATGGAAGTACCGATTTTTGGGGTTATGCTGCTCATGGCAGCACCTGCTCGAAAAACTTTTATTTTGGGAATTTCCTCCTTTACAGTTTGTTGACCTTGCACTTCCTTGTTGTGGACAACTAACAGAAGGGAAACAATAAAAATAAAACCCGGTCCAAAAAATGGAAATGGTGCTGAAAGCATTGAAAATTCAAGTAAGCCGTGTTTTTTGGGTTTAATTTGTCGCCTCATTATTTTCGATTTAAGCTGATGTTTCCTTTTTTCAGTTCATTTTGTCCTTAAGTCCACTTAAGATTAAATCCACAGGGGCTTTGTTCCATGATGGCCTGCCTTCAGCATACAGCCTCAATCCATAGAAGACAGCAGGTTTAATAATTGCGCTACGATTTTTTCTGAAGCCTCTTTTTCCACCCTATTTGTGGAAAGCCATGTTTCATATCCTCCCAGTCGATGTTGTTCAGGTGTGGGAAGGTATCCAAAGCTGCCGTTGGCAAATGAAATGGTAAAAGTTTTGCTGAAAGGACTCTTACCCTTTATCTCCAATCCCGTCTCGGCAAAGGTTTCGAAGGGTATACCTCCAATGCCGAGCTCTCCGATTTTGAATGCCTGGATGATTACATTGATCTCTTCCGGCCAGGATTCCATTTGAAGGATCCTTTCAGCATATGTTCTTTCCAACCTGTGGCGCCCGGTTTCAGATTCCGGCCTCTCCAAAACCTCCTGCCCAAATTTTGACAGTTCAGGACCGGGTTTCCTTACCTTAAGGATTAAGTTTTCTTGTTTGGCATTTAATTCTACCCAATCATGGTAGTATAAATCATGATAACTTTTCAGGATTTCTCTGACCACATCATCGGCCACCACTTTCATTTTCCCATAAGGTGGATGCCGAACAGAAGGGCCCCTGAAATTGATATTGTTCACATCACCTGATGTACCGTTGGACATCATGGCAACAAAGGGGGGATGTTGCCTATCTGCCTGTAAATGCTCTTGGATTTGGTCTGCAAAGACCCCAAAATAATCTGCGGAAATATGACCTTCGGGTACTCCTCCTACATAATGAAGAGAATAATTGGCCAATAATGCCAAAGGTCTTCCGTCAATTGCCTGGACGGAGAGATAAAATACTTCAGGATCGGTAGGTCCGGCAGGTTCCATAAGATCGGGGTTGGCCACACCCGGATTCATAACCGCCAGGTCATCCCCTCCCAAAGGGTTTGGCATAGGCGTACCCGGTTTCATTTTCCATCTTCTGTTAAAAACGTGTTGTGGCACAGTACCCGATCCCCAACCTATCCGGGCTGGCTCCAGGTTTTTCATGGCTACTTGCATGCCGTCGGCTATTCGGGAAGCCATAAAGGATTGATAGGTATCCAGCGGCTCGCCCAACGTCCATCCTCTTCTTTTTTCACCTTTGCCACCGGCACTAATGGAGGAGTGTGTATGGGTGGAAGCCATCATAATGTGCGTTGGGGGTAAACCTGTTGTCTCATGGATCATATTCTTAGCTGCATCAAACACCTCCTGTTTTACCCCTACGTTGTCCACCAATACGAAACCCAAGCGGGTTTCTCCATCATCCAGCACGAGGCAACGGGCAAATAGCTCATCGTGGATATAATCTGCAAGGGGAGAGTTCCAATTGCCAACAATTGGCTCCCCAAGGGGAGGCGTAATATTGGTTTTGGCTGCACCTGCCTGAAAAAAACGATTGCCTTCGCTGTTACTTTGGGCCATTAGCGTTGAGGACCCATACATGATCATCACTACCATCAGCCAGGCATACCATTTACCTTCTGGCTTTATAACAGGCTGATAGGCCATCCAAATCCATGTTCTTATCATTTCTAATTATTATGAGGGATGCCAATATAGTTGGTGGCGTAATATTCCAAAGAAGCAATTGCTGCTATCTGATACTGTATCTATAAAATTAGCAAAATAAACCGCATCCGTTCAATAAAACCTGAAAGAATACAAATCAGCATCTTTTAAGTAAACCTTCATCCTTACCGGTTTCCCTGATAAATCTGAAACATCAGTGCTGCCATTCCAAAACACCTCCCTGGAAATTTCATTGCCGATAATCGGTTGGGCTTCCTCCTTGGAAAACCCCGGAATTTTGTTCCCCTCCCCATCCAATAGTTCAATTCTGATTTCCCCGGCTGCAGATGTGGAATAGTTCAGCTCCAGAACTTTCCCCTCGAAGGTAAAGGGCTTGGTGAGCATTTCCCCTCCATCATAGCCCGCTGAAAGGGACGCAAAGCCGTCCAGTCTCATGGAATACCTGCGTAGGTGGGCACTTGGCTGGGCATAATCCTGGTTCACATAGATTGACATTTCATCCTCGCCTGTCTGCACCACGTTCAAGGCCGGGTAGTTGGAGCGGGAAACCCAATTTTGCAACCCTATACCCGGCCGGATAAAGGATTCCATAAACTGCCGATCATATTCGTTGCCTCCCCTTGAGGACATCAGGATGGCATCTGAACAGT
>PXCO01000174.1 GCA_003565295.1 Cyclobacteriaceae bacterium | reverse complement strand
TTTTGTTTGTTTGATAGATGAATTACTTGTAATTTTTCAAACATCATTAACCATTCACCCGAAATGAACCTGGTATTAGTCCTCATATCTCTTTTATTAGCATCGAGCTTCATTTTTAACCCCAATCGGGAACCTCTACCAAATATAATATTGATCATGGCCGATGATATGGGCTATGAATGTTTAGGTGCATATGGAAGCAGAAGTTACCACACTCCAAATCTGGACAGAATGGCCAATGAGGGGGTGATGTTTGAACATTGTTATTCCCAGCCCCTTTGCACCCCTTCCCGTGTCAAAATAATGACAGGAAAGTATAACTTCAGGAATTACCAGGCTTTTGGGTATCTGGACCCAAAAGAAAAAACCTTTGGTAACCTGCTCAAAGATGCGGGATATGCCACATGCGTGGCCGGAAAATGGCAGCTCAATGGCATCTCCGGCCAGAAGATTGAGGGTTGGGAGGACAGGAACCGTCCCCATCATTTTGGTTTTGATGAATATTGCCTGTGGCAATTGGACCTTACCAGGGCTGAGGGTGAACGCTATGCCAACCCACTCTTGGTGCAAAATGGAGAGATCCTACCAAGGGATGAAAATCAATATGGCTCAAGGGTCATCTCTGATTTCGTACTTGATTTTATTGACAGAAAAAAAGAAGAACCATTTTTTGTCTATTACCCCATGAACCTGGTACATGATCCCTTTGTGCCGACTCCAAAAAGCAATGATTGGCAGGATCCTTCCAAGAGATACGCAGGGGATACCAGTTATTTTAAGGATATGGTGGCATATACCGATTTTATCATTGGTAGGATAATTCAGAAGTTGGAAGAAAATAACCTTTCCAAAAACACGCTGATTTTGTTCACAGGCGATAATGGTACCCATGTAAGTATCCATTCATCCATGAAGGACGGACAAGTGATCAAAGGGGAAAAGGGCAAAATGACGGATGGGGGAACCAGGGTCCCCTTGATTGCTTATTGGCCGGAAAAAGCCGTGAATGGGAAAGTATCCAGTAATTTAGTTGACTTCAGCGATTTCTTGCCCACTTTGGCGGCAGTTGCCGGAATACCTACTAAGAAAGTTTATCAATCAGATGGAATGAGTTTTCTGCCGGAGATCCTAGGACATAATTATAAGCCAAAAGAATATATTTATATGTACTATCAACCCAAATGGGGAAAATTTGAAAATGGGGTGTTTGTAAGGGATCAAAGGTATAAACTATATGATGACGGGAGGTTTTTTGACATCCAGATGGATGTTTTAGAACAACATCCTCTACCTATGGGAAAACTCAATGAGGAGGCCGGGAAGGCCTTGGAAAAGTTTAAAAATGTGTTAGCCAAAATGCCCGGAACCCCATGAACTCAGGTGTCCATCAATTTAAGAGCTTAAATGTTTCCCTTTTAATCGATATTAAAAGGAGGAGTAGCATTGCGAAAGGTGTAAGGGGAATTGCCATTTTAAGCTTTTTATTATGCTTAGGGGTTTTGAAAGTATCAGCGCAGCATAGTGGACGCATCGAGGATCATGTGCATTATTCCGAAGTATTTGGTGAAGCCAGGCATTTTAGGGTGATTGTTCCCCAAGCCCATGACCATGCTAAGGAAGCTCGTTTCCCCGTGGTTTATTTTATGCACGGATGGTCCCAACGCTACTTCGGAAGACTCATCCGTGAGCCCCAGCCTGATGATGCTATTTCCCTGGACGATAGTTTGGCCATTCTGGCCGAAAAGCATCAGGTGATCATCGTGAAACCGGACGGATATAACGCCAATTTAGGGGAAGACTATTACCTAAGGCCTTACAATATTGGGCCTGTGGAAACCTTTAGACAATTTCCAGTTTATATCCCTGAGCTGGTTAATTTTGTGGATACCCATTTCAAGTCGAAAGCGGAGCGGGGGCAGAGGGCCATATCCGGGTTTTCAATGGGGGGGTTTATGTCATTATGGCTTGGGGGAAAATATCCGCATCTTTTTTCAGCTGTTGGGGCTTTTTGCGCCTCACCTGAATTTGTGATAGGGCCAAGGGACTTTCCGGTGGAATATTTTCACGGGGACCTCCACAGCAATTATCGTCACACCCGGGTAAGGCACCACTACGGAGATGAAGACTTTATAAGGGCTTATCACAAAGATATTAATGCCATCTGGGACAATGCAATGGCCGATTATTCTTGGAAAGAATACAAAGGAGGCCATGAGATTTGTGGCAAGGCAGAGATGTTCAGTTTTTTTGATGAACATTTTTCTGATCCGGTTCCTGTGTTCCCATACTGGAATCACATTGATGTTTACCCCAACTTTGAGATTTGGGGGTATCAGGTGTTTTCAGACAGGGAAATACCGGGATTCACGGTATTGGAAAATGTGGGCAAACATGGATTTAAGAGTAGCGTCCAGCGATTTTTACCAGATGGAGAAACTATACCGTCAGTGAAGCTCAATTTTCATACCCCCCCAATCTATAAAGAGAAACAACTTTATAAGGTAATGGTTTACGATTCCGACAATCCCAAACCAGAAGTCAGAAATGTGTATGCTGA
The DNA here is from genome assembly GCA_003565295.1 of Cyclobacteriaceae bacterium. Classification (GTDB taxonomy): domain Bacteria; phylum Bacteroidota; class Bacteroidia; order Cytophagales; family Cyclobacteriaceae; genus Pleomorphovibrio. The sequence continues at coordinate 6,118 of PXCO01000174.1, read as the reverse complement.
CGATAAAGGGAGATTAAGGATACAGCTAAGTGGAGACTTTACAGAGGTGTTTATTGCCGAAGAAAACGAACAAAGGCCTGAGTTTGGTTTTATTCACGCTGAAGTGGATAATCATCCATGGGCCACCGCAGAAAGAAAACACACTTTTCGTCTCAAGTTGTTCAATAAGGGGAATGAAAATGTAAAAAACGTGAAACTTAACCTTCGTTCCACTAACCCTTCGGTTACCCTAGATGGTTCTACCGTAGAGATTCCTGAAATCCCCTCTGGGGAACAGGTTATTTTGGAAGGAGTTTTTGGATGGGAAAGCAAGGACAATTCAGCCACACACCACACCATGGATTTGCAAATTAGGGACGGTGCAGGTAATGAATGGAGGCATGCGATTCAAGTTCCCATACAAAAGGATACGGAAATGCAAAACCCCATTATGATAGCAGATGGTAAGGAAATCACTTATTTGGAAAAGGGGAATAAAGAAACCACTGGTATCCTAGGTATAGGGAATGGGGACGGCATTCCAAACCCCGGCGAATCTATTGTGTTACTGGTTCAGAATAATGGGGACTGGAGACCACTTCATCTTTTTACCACGGACAAAAGGGTGGACCTTAAGTCAGGATTCACAAGGTTTTCCGATTATTGGGGGTCCTTTGACCATGTGGGAGGTTCCTTTAAATTCAGTAGGCCACTTTTGCATAGTAAAGATCAAGCAATTGGAACCCTTGCATTTGTGGGAACCTATTGGCAGGCCACTTACCCGGATCATCCTATTTACAGTGGGGTAGTTAGGATAGAAGTGGAAGGAAACGATACCACAGCCCCGCAGGTCGACTGGGTGAGGACGGATAAGAACATAATTCAAGCAAAATTGTTTGATGGTGCCAATATAGTTGCTGCCAAGGCCATGTTGACATCACCCGAAAATGGAGATGAGATCCTGGAAATTAAGCTTAATGATGATGGCAGCGATGGGGATATTATAAAAGGGGACGGGATATTTAGTGCAAGGGTAGTGGTACCCGTTTTTGGGGAATATGAGGTGCGGATTTGGGCTAAAGACCAATTCGGGAACGAAGAAATACAAAAGAACATAGAAAAAGCCATATTTCACGGCAGTAAAAGATATCATCATCCATGAAAATGAAGTTACAGATCAGCTTACAGATGATAGTGTTGCTGGGAAGTTTGATTTTCCCATTCGTCTCCATTTTTGCCCAAGAAGAGGACATATCCTTATTGAGGCAGCGGTTACTTCAGGATGCCTTGATACAGCAAGGGTTTGTGCCGAGAGTGTCTCAATACATGGAGCCTGTGTTTGATCAGGGCCACGCCTATCTTAGGGCATTGAGTGAAGACGGGAGTTGGCCGGATGTGGATTATACGGATAGGGACAATGAGTGGGAGCCCTTAATCGCCCTAAATCGCATTTTGGTGATGAGCTATGATCATGCTAATCCAGATGCTGACACGAACCCTGAATTACTTAAGGGTATAGAAAGTGCTTTGTCCTATTGGTATAAAGTGAATCCCGAATGTGATAACTGGTATAAAAACCGTATTGCCAAGCAAATGTACCTGGGGGTTATCGGTATATTGGTAGGGGAAAATTTAAGGGAAGCATTGAGGTTTTTACTTATAAAAGACCTAACGGATAAACCCAGCATGACCGGCTCCAACAGGACATTGTTGGCGACGTCGGTATTTTACCGGGGAGTGCTTGAAGGTAATCCTGAAAGGATTAGAATGGGAGTAGAGGGGGTAACTGACCAAATTACCATTGCTGAGGGAGAGGGGGTTCAAGTGGATTATAGTTTTCATCAGCATGGGCCCTATCTCTATAATGGCAGCTATGGGAGTAATTTCCTTAGAGAATCCATCTGGATGGCTGCCATGGTACAAGGAACGGCTTTTACTTTTTCGGAGGAACATCTTGATTTGCTCAGAAATTATTTTTGGAAGGGAACCCGTTGGATGATTAGAAAAGGAGTATTGGATTACAATGTACGGGGCAGGCAGGTAGGTAGGCCGAGTGGATTTGATCAAAGGGCTGATATTCTAGCCCCTCAATTGTCCTATTTCATAATGGCAGACCCTATGCACAGGGAAATCTACGAAGATGCAAAGGATAGAATAGTCAATCGTCGACCTCAAGACCTTAGTGGAAACCGCCATTTTTGGAGGTCTGATTATACGGTTCATCACAGAAATACCCATTTCACTTCATTAAGGATGTGTTCCGAGCGTACCATTGGGGTAGAAACAGATGTAAATTCGGAGAATTTAAAAGGATATTATTTGCCCTATGGGCTTACCTATATCTACAGACGTGGGGATGAATACGAAAATATTTTTCCAGTATGGGATTGGACTAAGTTACCTGGAGTTACTAATCCACAGGAACTGCCCATTGGCAAGGGCAACTTCACCCAGGATGTGGCATTTGTGGGAGGTGTTAGTGATGGCCGATTTGGGGTTTCTGCCATGGAGATGGATGTCGGGGCCACCCGTGCAAAAAAATCCTGGTTTTGGTTTGAAGATGAATGGGTCGCCCTTGGTGCTGGTATTTCCTCAGAAAACGAGCACAGAATAACCACAGGTATCAACCAATGTAGGCTAAATGGTCCGGTTTATTTGGGGAAGGACAAGGAGTTTTCTGGGGATAGCCTGCTGATAAACCCTGAATGGATTTGGCATGACAGCATAGGCTACCTTTTTCACCAAACATACCCTAATGAATTGAAGCTGGAGGTAGGGGAAAAAACAGGTAATTTACATTCCATTTTCGGTTTGGGTGCCGACACGCTCTATTCCGTGGAAAGTTTTTCCCTATGGTATGAGCATGGCCAAAAGCCAAGGGGTGACCATTATGCATACACCGTCCTTCCTGGGAAATCCCTCATTGAAACAAATGCTTACCTAGAAGATCAACCAATAGTCATAAAGTATAACACCTCAGAGGTTCAGGCCGTTTTTCACAAAAAGATGCAGCTGAGCGGCATGGTGTTTTACAAGGCAGGCACGGTCCGGTTGAGTGATGAATTTTCCGTTTCTGTAGATAGACCCTGTCTTCTACTGATAGATCACAAAAGTGGGTACATATGGGCAAGTGATCCCAGTACAAAATCTACAAACTTGAAAATTATTAGGCGCAAAGATGGCAAGGTGGATAATTTACCCGTCCAGCTTCCCCAAGGGCTGGAGGCGGGCAAAAGCGTGCTAGTAAATCATTAACCGGTATCATTTTTTGCCCCTTCCTTTTCCAATGGCATTACCCCAGGTCTTGTGGAACATTACCATTTCCTGTCCCTCAATTAACTTATTTATAAGCTTACGGGGTCAAGGCAGGAATCAAATTTCCATTGCAACATATCCCAACGGTTAGGTGGTATAATGATAATTAGTTGCATGACTATTGCTTGGAAACAAAATATCCCGGAAAAAAGTAATTATATGACTTCATCAGTTTGCAAAATAGTGGTTCAACTTTCGTATAGGGAAGGGCTTTTCAAAGATTTAAATAGGAATTCCAGGTATGGGCTTTTGTTGTTGCTTTTACCATTACAAATGGTTTGGGCACAGGAAGATTCCCCTGGTTTTTCAGATGTGGTGCCCTACGTAACCACTCCCATGGAGGTGGTGGATGCCATGATGGAACTGGCAGATATCAAAGAAGGAGATGTTCTATATGATTTGGGCTCTGGGGATGGAAGGATACCCATAGAGGCCGCTTTGAGATACGGTATAAAATCCATAGGAATAGAGATTGATTCGGAACTGGTAAGGGAAGCTAAGGCAAATGCAAAGGAAAATGGTGTGGAAGACTTAGTCACCTTTGTTCAGGGGGATATTTTTGAATCGGATTTTTCGGATGCCACTGTTTTGGTCCTGTATTTATTTCCCGAGATCAACCTTAAGCTGAGACCGGAAATCCAGCAAATGCCTAGAGGTACCCGTGTGATTTCCCACCGTTTTGATATGGGAGATTGGAAACCCCAGAAAACCAGTAAGGTAATTCTTGAAAATGGTAAGGAGCATGTGCTGTATTATTGGATTGTTCCTTAGAGCTGATCCATTATTATAACTTTACTTAATGTGTTTTAAGTGCTTTATATTCAGTATTTTATGTTTTTCTACCCACTATTTTTTGACCCCTTAATAACCTGACTGAATAAATCATAGAACAATTTGTGGAGAACTTTGAACGATAGCTGCCTTTCAGAAAAACTTAAAGCAGGGGAAACATTCCCCGAATTGAACAGGAAATTATTTCATAACTTTTAACATAGGGTGTAATTTTTTTTGGTTGGAGAAGTGTACTTTATTTATACCATTCAAATTTTGTGAGAAAGGGTACAATTGATTTCTCTGGGAAAGATCAACCCGCTAATCAAATGCTGATTCGGCCCATTTCTTACTTGTTGAATGGACAAAAGGTGTTGCAATTTTGGAAAGGTCAATTTGATTGTCAACAAAATTTTCATCTTCTTAAGTTTAAAAATGTACCACATGCTCAGATTCTTTTTCCTTATACTTCTGATTTTCATAAAACTTTCAGTTTTTGGTCAGTCTAAACAAAAGATTACGATTAATGCCCCAGACCATATTTCTATTCAATATGCCATTAATCAACTTTCCGAATTTTATACCGAAAGGGGCATATCAGTAGATGTTTCCTCCAAGGAAGAAGGAGATGACAAGGTTGATGTACTCATAATCTTATCGGAAACGCCGATGGGAATAGAGACAGAGGGGTTTCGAATTTCCCGGCAACAAGCTACCCTAAGGATAGAGGCTTCTGATGCTGCCGGGGCCATGTATGGAATTTTGGATTTACTTGAGCAGGTAAAAACAGGAAATACGCTAGGGGATATAAAAGGCAAAACCATTAACCCTGCTCATGCCTTTCGGGGGATAAAATTTAACTTGCCCTGGTCTTCTTACCGGGAGCACGAGTCCCTTCAGGTTCACACCAATACCGTAAGGGATTTGACTTATTGGGAAAAGTTCTTTGATATGATGGCAGAGAACAGGTTTAATGCCATTACCTTATTCTCGATCCATCCCTGGCCATTTATGGTCAAAAGCGATAAATATCCAGAGGCAAGCTCCCTGTCTGAGGGTGAACTAAAAGAATGGATGGCATACTGGCATTCACTATTTGGTATGGCCAAAGAAAGATCCATAAAAGTTTTTATGGTGAATTTCAATATTTACGTCTCTCCAGAATTTGCCCGGACCCATGATGTTGCCAGGTATAGTGAGCACTTAAACTGGGGATACAACGGGAAAGGAGATTATTCCCCTTTGGTTCAGGAGTACAACAGGGAAATGGTAAAGCTGGTACTGGAAGAATATCCTGAGTTATCGGGTATAGGCGTGAGCCAGAATGAGCGGATGGAAGGGGTGACGGAAGAAGTTTGGCAGCAGTGGATCGTCGACACCTATTTTGACTTGATAGGCGAGGCAAAACCCGAAAGGGAATTTTTTCTACGTGGGCATACCCATCCGGCACCAGACTTAACCAGGGAGGCTGTAGAAAAAAACAAAGCCATTTTGCCTACAACCGTTTGGTTGGACCTTAAGTTTAACTGGTCGCATGGACATGCTACCCCCGAACTTCATTATATTCATGGAGGTTCCGACTCTGATTTTTGGTGGAATCCCACTCCCGAAAATTACCAGGTGGTCTTTACTATCCGCAACGAGGATTTTTTTGTTCTTCGATGGGGGCAGGCCGATTTTATCCGTCAATTGCTTCAAAAAAACAATCTTCCGGGAATAGGAGGGTACCTTATCGGTTCAGAAACCTATATTCCGGCCTACGATTATATTACCAGGCCAGGGGCCCACAAAACATGGGAGTATGCCTTCGAGAAGCAATGGCTGTTTTACCAAACCTGGGGCAGGCTGCTCTATGACCCCAAAACGGAGGATGATCATTTCGTGCAGTCCTTTAATGAAAGATATGCCATAAATTATGGCGATAAACTATTCGAGGCCCATCAGTTGGTGGGAATTATGCCTTTACGTCTGGCTTCCTATTATGGCGCCACCTGGGATTTCACCTTGTATTCCGAGGGGTTTTTGTCCGGTTTTCGTCCTTGGAGGGGCGAAG
>PXCO01000142.1 GCA_003565295.1 Cyclobacteriaceae bacterium | reverse complement strand
TAGGTTTTCATGTTTATACTAAACCGAAGGTTCCGGCAGGTCCTCTGCCTTTTTTGTGCTCCACTTCATCAATGGGCCACTGGTCATGCTGGTGAAAATAGCCATTACTACCAGTGCTACAAATAGCCGTTCATCTATTAGCCCATTTTCTAAGGCAATAAGCCCTAGGATGATCTCCATGGCTCCTCTGGCATTCATCCCAAACCCAACTGCAAGTGCCTCTTTAAAGTCGAAACCACTATTCAAGGCTCCCAGGCCACTCCCCACGATTTTGCCTGCAAAGGAAATTGCCAGGACTGCAAGTGTCAGCATTAGATCGAAATTGGCAATAAAATTGATTTTCAACCCTATGGACACGAAAAAGAGAGGCGCGAATATATTGTTGATGAATTGATGTACGATTTCCTTGGCCCTTTCCGACATGTGTTCACTATCCCCGAGTGCCACCCCAAAGAGGAAAGCCCCAAAAATGGCATGAATCCCCAACCATTCCGTGAAAGCTGCGGCCAGAAAGCAAAGCGCAATGGACAAGGAGAGCACCCCTCCAGGCCAGGCCAGTTTTTTGTTGATCCAGGGTAAGATCCGGTTAACCACTGCCTTAACCAGAGTAAGCATAAAAAAAGTGAAAATCAATGTGATCCCTATGGTCTGAACCAAGGACAGACTACTTCCCTTACCCATAAAAGAAAGAATCACCGAGAAGATTAACCAACCAATAATGTCATTGACCATGGCCGCGGCCACAATCAACATCCCCATCTTTGATTTAAACAAGTCCAAATCCATCAATATCCTGACGACCACTGGAAGTGCCGTAATAGACATGGCCGTACCCATAAATAGGGAAAAAAGCAGTCGATTGTCGTCTGCCAGCCCAAAAAAATCCGGAAAGGTATAGGGAAACAGGAATCCTAAAGCAAATGGAAACACCAAGCCCATAAGGCTGATGTTGAGGGCGGCTTTGCCCTGTGACCATACCAGGTGGAGTTCCACTTCTAATCCCGCAATGAACAAGAGAAGGATTACTGCAATCTGCACAAACCCATCCAATGCCATATTAGTAGATGGATTATCCATAAATAAGGAGTTGAACAAATCCGGGAAAAGCCCACCTAAAATGGTGGGGCCCAAAAGTATTCCTGCCATCAACTCTCCCACCACTGCCGGCTGCTTTAATTTACGCGCCCCTTCTGCCAATAGGCGTGCCAGTGCCAACATGGCCGCTAATTGCAGCAATAGGTTGATCACCTCGTTATGGGATAGTCCTTCCATTGGCAGGGAATTATTTTTTGATGATTAAAAGATTGCAGGGCAAGTTCCCCAAAATATCCTCCATGTCATGGGGGAAGAGGCGATCGAAAAAAGTGAGGTTTTTTTCCCCTCCTAGGATCAACATGTCCGCCTCTATGTTTTCACTAAACTTGGCCAGCTCGTGTGCCCATCTTCCGGATGTTACTTTAATATTTATATTCAGGTCTCCCTTTTCTATATCCTTAAGGATGTTCTCCACATATAGGATTTCATCATTAATAAGGCTCTTCCTTTTTTGGGAAACTTCTTCTTCATTACCCTCCCCTATGGTCGCCATTTGGAGTCCATACATCTTGATCTCATTAAGGATAAAAACTTGCTTGGCTTTCTCAGCTTTGCAAAACTCTATCCCCTGTTTAATCACGAAGGGAGTTTGGGTTTGCTGCGTGCCATTGATGACTACCTTTTGAAATGACGTGGGTTTTTTCATGGGTTCTATCAACACCATTACCGAGCATTTGGCCTTCCTGATAATTTTCCTTGCCACGCTGCCAATAAAATAAGTGAAAAGAAATTCCGTTTTCATGGCCCCAATCACCAATAAATCTACTTTCTGGGCATTGCAGATCTGGATAATTTTCTTGGAAGGCTTGCCTTCCTCCCAAATCACCTCTATGCCCTCCTGATCTATCTGGTACTTCCGGAGCAACTCGTCCAGTTTTTGCTTATTCTCATTTGTTTCCTTTCCAATGTGGATCAACAGGAGGGTGGCACCATGCAACTCCTGAAGCCGCTTCACCTCACAAATCAACGCCTCACTTCTGGGAGAAAAGGCAATCGCTAAAGCAATTTTTTTAAACATTGTATAAACCATCCGTATTAAAAATTTAAAATAGTTAAAAAAGCGTAAATCTAACCATGTCTAGCATAAGTATTCAATCTTCGATTTACCAAAATTATTTTAACAAAACTAATATTTAGATCTTTCAACCCCTCCTTTCAGTAGTATTTATAATTGTTTTAATAACTTATAAAATTATATTTTAAGATTTATATCAACTGCACATTAACAGTGAATATCAACTAATCCTTATTAGTTTTGGTTTTGACCATTTTAAGTTAATATTGGCCCTTATTCTTCTTCTATTGAATTTTCTAAATCCAAGCCACATGGTAAAGGCATTGCTCACCCTACCCTTATTGCTATTTTCGCTGGGCTTACTGGCTCAAGACGACTATCCCACGCTAAAACAATTAGAAGAAAGGCTCAAACAACTTGATATAGGATTTCAAGAGGCAAACTTGAAAAGTTTGGGCAAAACTGAAGGAGGTAAGGATATCTGGTTGTTGGAACTTGGCACCGGATCACTTCACCAAAAACCTGCTATGGTAGTAGCAGGGGGAGTGGAGGGCTTCCACTTACTTGGGGTTGAAATGTCCTTACAATTGGCAAAAAAACTCTTGACAGACAATAAGGCAATCCTGGAAAAAAGCTCTTTCTACATTTTCCCAAACTTATCCCCGGATGCATATGAGCAGTATTTTGCCCCATTAAAATATGAGCGCAGAGGCAACGCCGCCAAAATTGACCATGATAGGGATGGGAGAATCAGTGAAGATGGCTATGAAGACCTCAACGACGATGGACTAATTACCATGATGCGCATTGCTTCCCCTACCGGAGATCATGTGCCCATGGAGCACAGACCGGAATTGCTAAGGCCTGCCAATCCCCAAAAAGGGGAAAAAGGGCAGTACCTTTACAAAAGTGAGGGCACTGACAAGGACAAAGATGGTTCCTTTAACGAGGACCCCGAGGAGGGCATTGCTTTCAACAAATCCCTTACCTATCAATTCCCTGCTTTTGAAACCTTGGCGGGAGACTTTCCTGTTTCTCAGGTGGAATCAAGATTTTTATTGGATTATTTGTACGAACACCCCAACATTTACACGGTTTTCACCTTTGGGCCCGCAGACAACCTCAGCAAACCCCTAGCCCATGACCCTCAGAAGGCTTCCGAACGAGTGGTTACATCCATACAGAAGGAGGATCAAATCCTTAATGAATGGATTTCTGGAAAGTACCGCAAGCATTTACCTGAGGATCCCTTTCACAATGGAAACCAGGGAACTGATGGAGACTTCTTCCAATGGGCCTATTTCCATTTTGGAAGATTAAGCCTGAGTACGCCAGGGTGGTTTTTGCCTAAGCAAAAAGACGAAAATGAAGATGTTTATTCCTCCCAAAAAGACAATTTTCTGGCTTGGGCTGACAAACAGGGCATGCAAGATCATATGGTGGAGTGGGTGAAAGTGGAACACCCGGATTTCCCAGACCATACCGTTGAGGTCGGAGGACTAAAACCTTTTGTCCTTCACAACCCCCCTTTTCATCAGGTGGACAGCCTGGCTCAGATCCACACGGAATTCATCGTCGAATTGGCCACCATGCATCCTCAATTAAGCTTTATCGACATGAAAACCGAAACATTGGACAGAGGACTCACCAGGATCAAAGTAAAATTGTTTAACGATTCCCCTTTGCCTACCCATACCGCCCTGGGCAAAAAATCCAGATGGCTAAAAAAAATCCGGGTGGAACTTTCTATTGCTGCAGAAAACCTGCTTTCAGGAGAGAAAATCACCCTGATCGACCATTTGGATGCTTATGGTAGCCGGGAGTTTTCCTGGATTGTCAAGGATGGCAAAACCTTGACCATTAAGGCAGGTGCCCCCCATACCGGAACCGTTTCTTTGGACATAGCGCTTTAACACAGATTGTCATGAATACCGTAAAAAAATCATATTTCCTCTTAATGTTCTGCGGCTTTTGTTTTTCCCTGATCCCTGACATGCAGGCTCAGGAGAAGTTTTTCCGGGCAATTGGAACCCCCCATAACCCTAAAGTTCAGGTTTCCTGGAATAGGTATCACACCAATGAGGGCCTATTGGAGATAATGAGAAACATGGAAAAAGCTTACCCCAGTTTGGTACGCCTAGAGAGCATTGGCAAATCCTATGAGGACAGGGACATTTGGATGCTGACCATTTCGGACTTCAGCAAAGGGGATCCCGACCGAAAACCTGCTATGTATATTGACGGAAATATCCATTCTAACGAATTGCAGGGCACAGAGTTCAGCTTATATACGGCCTGGTACCTGGTGGAAATGCATGCAGATTTACCATTCATTCAGGAACTACTGGAGGATAAAACATTTTACATTGCCCCTTCCATCAACCCCGATGCAAGGGATTACTTTATCAAATCCCCCAATACCCCACACTCCCCCAGGTCGGGGATGATAAAGTTGGATGATGACCTGGATGGGGAGGTTGCCGAAGACGGCTTTGATGATTTAAACGAGGACGGGCATATCACCATGATGATCCGCAAATCACCAACCGGAAGGTATGTAAAGGATCAGAGGGATCCAAGGAAGCTCATTGCGGTAGACCCGGATGAATTGGGAGAATATGAAATGCTGGGTTATGAGGGATACGACCGGGACGGAGACGGCAAGGTGAATGAAGATGGCATTGGCTACTATGACCCCAACAGGGACTGGGGCTGGAAATGGCAACCGGATTATGTTCAGCGGGGTGCATATAAATACCCCTTTAGCCAACCGGAAAACAGGGCGGTGATGGAATTTGTGATGAAACATCCCAATATAGCAGGTGCCCAAAGTTATCACAATTACGGGGGCATGATCCTAAGGGGCCCGGGGGCAGAGGAAGACCTGGAAACTTATAATCAGGAAGATGTACGTATCTACGATGCCATTGCCAAAAAAGGTGAAGAAATGTTGCCCGGTTACGAATACCTTGTCGTCTACAAGGATTTGTACTCAGTGTTTGGAGGTGAATTGGATTGGTTTTATGGCGGAAGGGGCATTTATACCTACTCCAATGAGCTGATGACCTCCTATTTATATTTCCATAAAGATGCCGGAAGAGGCAATCAGGATGAACAGATGATGGTGGACAAGTACCTGACCTTTGGTGATGCCTTTGTGGACTGGGAATCCTATGATCATCCTCAATTTGGCGAAATTGAAATTGGTGGGTTCAAGAAAAATTCCGGGAGACTTCACCCAGGCTTTTTGATGGAGCAGGATGCTCATAGGAATATGGCATTCACGGTTTATCACGGCTTTCAAACCCCTAAGTTAGAGGTGATAGAGGTAAAGGAAGAATCTCAAAGAGGTGGGATTAAGACTGTGACTGCCACCATAAGGAACTCAAGGCTTATCCCCACCCATTCAAGCCAAGACCTTAAATACAACATTGAACGTCCGGATTGGATTAGTCTGGAAGGCCCTGAGGTGCTGGCGGGAATGGTGGTAGTAGATGAAGACTTCAACAAGGTAGAGGAACAGAACTTTGAGCCGGAAAAGATAAGGGTAAAGAATATTCCTGGAATGGGAATGGTAAAGGTACGCTGGATTGTAAAGGGAAACCGAAACTATCGCATAATAGTGGATTCAGCCAAAGGTGGGGTAACTAATTGGGAGAAATAACGATGAGGCCTAAGAAATCGGGCGTGACACAAGCGACACACAAGGGAAACTCTTTTTAGCCGTCATTTACTGCTCCTTTTCTGTTCCTTAACTAATCGCCAAGGATGTAAAAAAAAGCCCAAGGAGTATACTCCTCGGGCTTTTTTATTAAATGTTAGTGCCTGTCCCAATACTTTGGGGGGCTTTTTTGATTCCCTTATTTTTCTACCCACTCCACACCGGTATCTTTCCAGCTGCGGGAGGCAGCAGAATCCAACACCGCCTGACAGACCTTTTGTGTTTCATAGGCATCTCTGAATGTGGGGTGGCAAGGTTCTCCACTCTCCAGACTCTTGAAGAAATCTGCCACCTGGTGGATGAAAGAGTGTTCATACCCTATACAGGTGCCGGGTATCCACCATCTGTCCATATAAGGCTGGTCCCCATCAGTGACGTGAATAGAACGCCAACCTCTTACTTCCGATTCATCGTCATGGTCAAAATACTCCAGACGGTTCAAGTCATGCAGGTCCCAGCGGATAGAGGCATGTTCACCATTGATTTCAAAGGTATATAAGGCCTTATGGCCCCTGGCATACCGGGTGGCTTCAAACAATCCCAGCGAACCATTGTCAAAATGACACTGAAAAGAACAGGCATCATCTATGCCCACCTTTTGAGTTTTGCCACTGCCCTGGTGTACCCTTTCCTTGATAAATGTTTCCGCAACAGCAGACACATCCTTGATTCCCCCATTCATCCACATGGCGGTATCGATACAATGGGCCAACAAGTCGCCGGTGACCCCGGAACCTGCTTCATCTACATCCAGTCTCCAAAGGGCATCTCCTCCCTGGGGCAACTCCGGATTAATGGTCCAATCCTGGAGGAAGTTGGCCCTGTAGTGAAACACCTTCCCCAATTTCCCTGAGTCAACAATTTTTTTAGCCAAAGTCACCGCAGGCACCCGTCTATAATTATACCAAACGGTGTTCTTTACTCCTGCCTTTTCTACTACCTCTGCCATGGTCTTCGCCTCGTCCAGGGTTCTTGCCAGTGGTTTTTCGCATAAAATCATCTTCCCGGCTTTGGCTGCGGCATTGGCAATTTCGGCATGCGTACCGTTAGGGGTACAAATATCCACCGCATCTACATCATCCCTCTCAATGACTTTTCTCCAGTCCGTTTCATAGGAGGCATAACCCCACTGTTCGGCAAAGGCTTTGATTTTATCCTCTCTCCGGGAGCATGCTACTTGCAGTACAGGTCGGTATTCATATTCAGGAAAGAAATCCCCGAGGCGCTTATAGCCATTGGTGTGAATTCTCCCCATCAACCCTGTACCTATCATTCCTATTCTGATTTGCTTTTTTTCAGCCATGGTATGTTATTTTGGTTGGTAATGCAATAAACGATTGTAAATGTAATGTGCGAAAATCCTTATTCTTTCCAGCCGTGCTTTTCCCGCACCTTGACCAATGCGGCCAAAATGTCGTTCCAGGTTTCCTTTTTGCCCATAACGGCATTGGGGAACATACATCCATCCCAACAGATATGCTTGAATGCCTTGGTAAGTTCTCCCTTATCATCTCTTAACCAATATCCGGCATCCTCAGCAATGTCCAATTTCCCGTTAGGGTCTGAAGCCAGGCAATGCCTGCCTGTCTTGTCGTGAGAACCGGAGCCGAACACCGTGGCGTCATTTTGAGCTACGTGAAAGTCAATGGTCCAAGGTCTAAGGGCATCTGTCATGGTTTTTAAGGCTTCTTTTAGAGGGCCTTTGTCCTTCCAATCATATCCTTCAGGGAGCAATCTATGCTCAGGATAGTTGTATCCCATGGTATAGAGGAGGGTATGGGCCATATCGGCCTGAAAGCCTAAGGTAGGGTTGTCCACAGACTCCAAAGTTTCCAGCATGGTTTTCCAGCTATGCATACCTCCCCAGCAGATTTCACCCTCTGCTGCCAAACGCTCTCCGTAATTTTCAGCGATCTTACAGGCTTCTTTAAGCGTTTCCACGATTATTTTTTGGCTGCCCTTGGGGTCTTTTGACCATTGCTCAGGGCTGCTTGCGGTATCTATCCTTACGATTCCGTAGGGGCGAACTCCGGCATCTCGAAGCTTTTGCCCAAACTGACAAGATTTTTCTAATAGCTTTAAATAGGTGGCTCTATCCTCTTTGGAGCCTAAGATGGGGCCATCCCAGATGGGAGCCACCAAGCTTCCTATGTTTAAGTTTAAAGCGGAAACCTTGTCAGCCAGTTTTTTGATGCCGTCATCCCCCATGTCCATGTCGATATGTGGATCAAAAAGACCAATGTCCACGCCGTCAAACTTCACCCCATCTACTTCCGCAGACGCAGTGTGCTCCAACATTTCATCAAAAGATATGATGGGCTCTGAATCCGGGCCTTTTCCTACGATTCCAGGCCATGTTGCATTGTGTAATTTGGGAAAATTATTTTGGGACATAATTTTTTGGTTTTTGGTACTAAATAGGTTGTGTTTTGCATTAAAGGCAAGAAATTAAGCAATTTATCTTACAAAGTAAGGGGCATAGCACATTTTCTGCCGCATTCTTTAAATATTCAAGTCTGGGTTGCCAGGACCGAAATGTTTTAGCATCACAATGGGGTCGGTTTTGGAATGGTTGGTGATTTTCACCCCTTCAGCAGCGGCCTTTTCGGTCACGAAATATTCATCATGGGTTAATTGACCATAACGGATCAGGGAAGGGGTTTCAATGTCCCATTCCCCCATTGTCCCGTGCCCTTGCATCATGATCATACCATAAGCGGCATTGTCCTTGATTGTCACGTTTTGACCGGGAAGCACCGTCAATTCCTTGGCACTAAAGGCATCAGACCGATAACAAATCCAATTTTCCTGGTACCCTTGTGCTTTCATTTCATCCACATTCCTCACAGGAACCGGTTCCATAAAGCGGGTCTCAAGCAAGTTCGGATTCACATTGAGTTCCCAGTCGATTACTTCCATTAACTGGTCATAATCCCCTATTCTTTCTTTGGGAGTGCCGTTCCAGAGCAATTCCTCAGGGATGATGGCCTCATTTACCAGGGATTGATACATGGCAAAGACATCAGAGGCTTTCTGAGGCTCATAGGTACACAGACTGCCAGGGGCATGCAACATTCCCGGAGGCACGTCCCAGCCTGTACCCGGCTGAAGTCGAAATGCCTGGGAGTAGTTGGTGATCTTATTGTCGCCTTTGGTGAAGTTCATCAAACATTCCTTGATTTGCTCCTTGGTGGTGCCAGGTGCAATGCCAAAAAAAGTATAGGGGAAATCCCCACCGTGATTGTTAAGCTGTGGGGGGAAATAATAAGCTTCAGGCTTACCCTTCTGCCCGATTTTGGCAGCATGTTCATCATTGTGGTGGATATGGTGGGGAAGAGGCCCCATATTGTCAAAAAACTTGGAATACATGGGCCAGCTTTTGTGCTCCTCCCATATCCTGGAACCTATGATTTCACCTTGGAGTTCTTCGATAACGTCTTTCAGCAATACCTGCTCCTCTTTACCTTGTGAGCCAACTACCACTGCACTTAGCCCTTCATTCTCTCCTGTGAGAGGTCCGTTTTCAGCAGGGGTGGTTGAAGAAAGCCACCTTTCGTCAATGCCCCCTCTGGCCCCCCCTAGCACATAGTAATCATCCGGGTGAAGTTTAATTCTCCTTCCCGGTACACAAAAGGACCTGGGCACCCAGGTAGGTGCCAAGCGAAGGATTCCTTGGCCTTCTTCTAATGCTTTTTTTGCCAAACTCATAGGTTATTGCTAATTTATTGTTGTTGATTGATTGATTGCTAATAATTCACTTAATTGGTCTTTTTGATGGAGGACCTCCAATTCCAGCTCATAGCGTTTGGTCTCACCTGGCGCCAAGAAGTCAAGATTGCCATCCTGCCTGGCTTTGGATTGTCCGATAGGTGGGTGAGTTCCAGGCTCTAGTGCCGTAACATATTCATTTTCTCCCCAATGTTGCCAGTTGGTAAGCCATGGAAGTTGATCCTTATTGAAACTTAATTTCAAACCAAGCCCTAAGGCCTCATTGCAAATCCCGGCAGTGCATTTCCCGGCGGCATCTGCCTTCACATCTATAAAGGCCACATCTTCTCCGTTTCCCCTATGTTCATCCCTGGGTGCTGGACAGGTCTTGAAATCATATGCTTCATTAAACGTCCTTTGTTTGGAGGATGGGTCTCTGGGTTTCCACTCACCTTTCCAAATAATCTTGGCCCCTTCATCCACCAATGGCCAGCCAAAATTAATATGATACAAAAGCATGTGGGGCTGGGCTTGATTGGAGCGATTGACCACTTCATCGATTATTACAATTTTTGCTTCCCCCCACCTTCCCTTGATCGTTCTTTTCAAGAAAAGGTGTGGGCCAAAAACCGTACTTTCTGTGATAATACCAGAAATAGACATTTCCTTGCTTCCGGTAATCGGATCGGGCTGAATGATGGAAACCACTTCTGCGGGAAGATTCGAAACCCTACCATGGAGCCCTCTGCTACCAAAATCATCCTGTTCCGGCCCACCGACGTGACTTAGGCCACAGGTAGTGAGCAGGCCACCCCCAAAAGTCCCAAGCCAGTCCAACCCACTGGCCAAAGGTTGAGGGGCAATTGTACCCACATGGCTAATCCAGGCCAAAGAATATCCGCCAAAAAATGCTTCCGAAATATCCATGCCTCTATCCACCAATACCTTGTACCGAAGTCCAGTACCGGTATCTATCCAAGCTATCCTGGTGCCTTTGCCGGGGCCATTGTCCACCACAGAGGTTTCAATGCCCCCTAGCTGCGCCCTATGGCCTACTTTTCCTTGCCAGGGTATAAAGGTCTTGGGTTGGGTGGTTTTCTTTGGGTCCATTTAGGTAGTTATGGTTTAAAATACCAATATACAAAAGTACCACGAATGCACTGTCCTGCGGTGTCAGGTATATTTATAGATCCTTTAGGTATAGGTTTCTGAGGGCTACCCGCATAGGGGGGCCTCGGTGAGCTTGTATACCCAAATAGCCCTCCATGCTTCTATTTACAGGATCCTCATCAGTCACATCGCTCATTAACACCCCATTAATATAGTGCTGTAGCCGATTCCCCTTAGCCACTATCCTAAACTCATTCCAATCCTCTTTTTTTACCAGGTTACTTAAGGAATCCCTGTCCCCAAGACTTTCCACTACTTCCATGCCCAGCCAGGCATTACGCTCAATATTGGCTCTCAGGTCTCCTTCTTTTTCTTGAGGTTTTATCCGTGTCTTTTGGCCGATATAGGCCAAGGTGGTTCGCTTCCTTTCCTCATAATTTTGACCAGTATAGTTGTTCTTTCCATCCATGTCGGCTTGATAGCCTTTGAGTGCATAGGGAAGATCTTCCACTTTTTCACTTCTATACTGAATTCCGGAGTTTCCGGATTCAGAAATCTTGAACTCACCCTTCATCTCAAAATCGGAAGGCTGGCTTTTCGCCCAGATCAGGAAGGTGTTGTGAGGCAGGTCAACGCCTTCTTTTATTTCTCCTATAATCTGACCGTTTTCCACGCTCCAATAGGCAGCATCCCCTTCCCATCCATCCAAGGTCTCGCCATCGAACATGGAAACAAACCCTTCATTGGAAGTTTCTTTTTGCACCACTTCCTCTATCTGGGTAGGCTTATTTTCACAGCCAATAATCAATCCTATGCTCAGGACGATTAAGGCAATTTGTGTACTTTGCTTCATAGTTGTTGCGTTTTTAAATGATTTTGAGGTTAATGCCGGAATAAGTTTTAGATTCACCCGGCAAAACTAAAAAAGAAACCCTTATGGCCAAACTGCTGTTCAGCCATAAAGGTTAGGGTCCTATGTGTCAGCAATACCGTATCGCAGACCGATAGGGAGACCTCTAATTGACTTCGCTCTCAAAGTAATATTATTGAAATACTTCATGTTCCGGGTTACCGCCAGAAACTAAATATGCCATCAAATCCTTAAGCTCCTCCTCATTTAAACGGTTTACCAATCCAGGCAACATCACAGAAACGTCAGAGTATTTGGTGCTTTTCACGTTTTCCTTTGGGATCTCCCTCAAATTATCCGCGTCAAAGGGGTTCTGGGACACATAATAGTTTTCGTTATCCTCACTGATCAGCCTGCCTACCACGCTGTTGTCATCTTTCAAGGTGAAGACGGTGGCCGCATATTGATCTGAGATCACATCACTGGGATTGATGGTAGACTCTAATATGTCCCTTTTCGAAAAGCGGGTTCCCAACTGGGTAAGGTCCGGGCCCACAGCTCCACCTTCTCCCCTCATGTTATGGCAGGAAAGACATAGGGGGGCAGCATACATGGCTTCTCCCTTTTTAAAATCCCTACCATGTAATTCTTCCATTAAGGGCATAGCTTCTTCGACGGTCCATCTTCTTCCCGGGCCTTCTGGCTCCACCTCTGCTGTCCTTAGGTCATTTCCACTACCGGAAAGTCTTTCGGCACCTGAAAGGGTGTTATAATAGTCGAACTTGTTTTCAGGCACCGTTGCCAATGCCATTTTCCGGGACCTATCGATAAACCCTACATAACTCCTGCCTCCCTTATATTGAAAAGCATCATTGATCCAGGAAAAATATTTCTCATAATATTCATCCGACCATCCTGCTTTTGCCCCTCCTAAGATAGTGGCATAATAGGTTTGCTGTGCAGGGGGCACATTGGATAACATATTGGCAATATCCAAGCCATATTGAGGGTTCCTCATGATGAGATCAGAAGAGGCAGTAAAGGTTTTTTGATAATTGGGATCGTCTTCGGCAGTCTCCAGCATGGCCAATAATTTTGGCACGGCAGAAGGGGCCTCCAAATGAACCATTACTTTTCCTAATACCCTATCTACACTGTTCACATTGGCAGGGAAGTGATCATCTAGGTAGGAAACCAACCGGTTTCGCATGGCACCGGAGGGATTACCGTGTCTAGCCAATACTACTTCTATTGCCCTAGAATGATTCAATTGGTCTTCCTCGTTCAAAGAAGCGAAATCCACTTCCATCAATGCCTGAAGAATATTATTGCGCTGTCCACTGCCTGCATGTCTGGCCAAAGCGATAGCCACTTGTGCAAGTGCCCTGGGATTGGTTTCCTGTAAGGCCCTGGCCTGCCATTCGGAAAGTGGCTGATGCTCTATGGCTATCCTGGCTGCAAACTGCACGAATCGGTCTTGGTGAGAAAGGTGTGGCCAGGCTTCATCCACCGCCCCTGCTTGTGGTCCGGCATGGTATGCTTCCAGTTTTCTTCTGATATGGTGTTCTTGGGGTAAATCAGACTCTTTCAATGGCTTCACATCATCTCCAGATAAATCTCCGGTATAATGCACTCTGTAGAGATCTGATTCCAACCTTCTTCCACCAGTCATGAAATACATTGCCCCATCAGGGCCAAAGATCCCATCGGTAAGAGGCAATGGGGAACCGGAGATAAATTCCTCGGCCGTGGCCTTATAGGTGCCTCCCTCTGGAGTGAGCTGAAGGGCATAAATTATCCCAAAACTCCAATCAAAGGCGTATAATGCCTGGCGGTATTTCGCAGGAAACTTGGCATCCATTCCGTACATCACATTGGTGGGGGATCCTTGGCCAATGTTCAATATAGCGGGAAGATTGTCCGTATAAGTGGGGGACCATTTCAAGTTCCCGGTCCTCCAGCCAAACTCACTGCCACTTGTGACGTGGTTGATACGGGTGGGGCGGTACCAGGGCATTCCAAAATCCCATTCCATGTCTGAATCGTAGGTGAACATGTCTCCCACTTCATTAAAAGCGATATCAAAAGCATTTCGGTAGCCTACGCTGAAAAGCTCCCATTCCTTTCCTTCTGGGTCAATTTTTGCAATCCATCCTCCTGGGGCACCTCTTTTATTGGCATGCCCTCTTGGATCTTTAATCTCTGGAAGCAAGTTGTCGTCTTTCCACACTTTAGGCACTCTGTAATGATCCATTTCAGGTACATCCACATGGTTTCCTGCAACCAAATATATGGACTCGCCATCCGGAGAGAGGATCATGCTGTGGGGGCCATGCTCACCTGGGCCTCCGGTAAAAGTCCTTATAGTGGTGATCTTGTCATACTGATCGTCCCCATTGGTGTCCTGGATCCGGTAGATTCCGGTTGCCTTGTCAAATTGTTCATTGGGATTATTGTTTACCATCACATAGACACTATTAAATGCGTAAAGGAGGCCTTGTGCATATCCCATGCCCAATTTGTCATCTTGGTTTGGGCCAATTTTGAGTTTCTCTACCTTTGGAGCCAGGCTATCGGAACCAATCTCTGGAATTTCCAGTCTATAGATCGCTCCATATTGGTCAGCGGTGAGTAGCCTCCCCTTATCATCAAAGGTCATGGCCACCCATGACCCTTGGTCATTTTCCCCAGGACTATAAAGGTGTTCAGCCTCAAAGCCCTCGGAGAGTTTAAGCTTTTTAACTTTTGGGTGAAGTTCTTTCTCCGGCTCAGAGCCACAGGCTGTAATGATCGCCAGGAGTAGGGCAATACTACTTACCTTGTTGAGAAATTTCGGATAATTCATATGTTTATTTTGTTTATTGTCTTGACTGCTGACGCCTCATGCCGACTAAGGCAAGATTGCAAAATTTAAAATTACTTGAAATTTTTCGATTCTACCTACCAGATAAACGGCCAATTTGCCTCCAATCATAAAATATTCCATGAATTATTACACCAGAGGAAGACATAACAGGCAGAGGGGACATTTACTCTGCCTGTTATGTATATTGCAGTTCAGGGTTTCAACCCCCTAAAAGTGAGGCGTGATTTCAGCTTCAGCCGCAGGCAGGGCATAATGCTTTGTGATATTGGTAAAGGCATGATTTCTGAAAGTAGCCCCTGCGGGATAATAATAGCGCATGGGGTCGCTTTTTGCCCTTTCGGCAAAATCGGAAATCACCTGCATATACCTGTCAGTCCGGGTAAGGTCAAACCATCGTTTGTTCTCAAAGGCCAGTTCCACCCTTCTTTCCCTGAATATGGCTTCCCTCATTTCATCTTGCGATGAGGCTGTACTGTTTGCCAATCCGGCTCTATTTCTCACCATATTAAGATAGGTTGCGGCTTCACCGCTATTTCCTTGCTCATTTAGTGCTTCCGCCAAAAAGAGTAGGACTTCTGCATATCTGTATATAGGCCAGTTCATACCATGATTCCCATGTAGGGAATGATGCTTGGCAAACTTTTTAATATAGGGATACTCTTTATTTTCTCTGAGACTTCCCGCAATCTCCACATAGGCGATGGATGCCTCTAGCCGCTCATCACCTTGCTCATAGGCCTCAATAATATCCGGGGTAGGAATATTATTTCCCTGCCCATCTAAAGGTTGCGTATTTGAGGTCCCCGTAATTGGCCTTAATTCGGCAGGGGATATTGGCCTAGGCATGAAGTTATAAAGGAAAGTACTGTGCATACCTTCGGGACCTTCTAAATACTGGACCTCAAAAACGGACTCTATATTGTTTTTATTTGCTGAGGTTTCGGAAAAGACATCGGCATATTCAGGGATGAGTTGATATTGACCACTGTTAACGATGTCCTTCAAAAGCGTTTCAGCCTCTGCCCATCTTTTTTGAGTCATGTATACATCCGCCAGCAACATCCTGGCAGCCCCTGAAGTGGCTCTACCTATACCTTGTGCGGAACGGTTTGGTAACAGTTGGACCGCTTGCTGAGCATCGCTGATGACCTGGGCGTATAGCTCTGCTTCAGATGATAAGGGGAGTGCTGCTTGCTCTCTTGTAGTAACCGGGGTAAGGTGAAGTGGGGCATTTCTAAAATACCTTACTAATTCGTAATATGCATATGCTCTTAGGAAATGCGCCTGTCCTTTTATATTATTTTTTGAAGCTTGATCAAATTCCACATCATCGATAGTAGTCAAAATTTGGTTGACCCTGGCAATGATAAGATAATCTAGGCGATACTGGTTTAACACATGCACATTTGTCGTAATGCCGTCTGCTTCCGGCAGGGCATGGTCCGAAAGGTCTTCCTGCTGTTCCGTAGCTCCAAAGAGTATGTTTCTAGCATAGATGGTGTTATCAGATCTCATTTCAGTAAGCAGCCACATCCTGTCATTTACGATATTCCTCATAGGGGCATAGGCCGCATTCACCGCTTGTTGAAAGTCTGATTCCGTTTGGAAAAATGTTGCGGAGCTAAGACTGGTTTCAGGGGTAATGATCAAGAAATCATCACAACTAGAAAACACAAAAATCAAGCTTATCAGTGTTATTGTTATTTTTTTCATGACGCTTTAATTTAATTTTAAAGGACTAGAAGTTAATGTTGGCCCCGAAGGTGAAAGTTCTGGGCACTGGAAACCCAAATAAATCCACTCCCTGACTTAAGTTTCCTCCGTCACCCTGTCCGTTGTTTTGCATACTTACTTCTGGGTTTTGGCCACCCCAATAGTTTGTAAATACGTATAAGTTTTGGATAGAAGCATACACTCGGGAAGATTGAACAAACTTGGTAAACGCTCCTAAGTTATACCCAATGGTCAAGTTTTTTATACTAAAGAAAGAAGCATCCCAAACAAAGTTACTGTTAGCCCAGTCCCTTTCAACGCCAGTCACGTTTCCACCACCCACGGTAGTCCCAAAAATCCCTTCTCCTGGATTTTCAGGTGATCTGAAACGGTCAGCTGCTCTTCTCACCATATTAAATACACCGTCCAAGTTTGCAGTACTAAAGAGGTGTCTCATATAAACTTCGTTCCCATAGGAGCCTGAGCCTGTTATACTCATGTCAAATTTCCCATATTGAAAATTATTTACTATTCCGTAGGTGAACTTTGGAAAAGGGTTCCCAATTATCGCCCTGTCATCATTATCCCCACCAATGGTAATAATTCCATCTCCATTTACATCCTTAAATTTGATACTTCCCACAGTTGACCTACCTGGAACTTGAGGAGAATTGGCCAAGTCCTCTTCATTCATGTAATTCCCTTCTTTGACTAAGCCATAAAACATACCGAAGGGCTGACCCACCTGGGTGATGTGGAAGGAGCCATATACCCTGTCTATACCTTCGGCCAGTGCCTCTACCCTGTTTCTGTTAAAGGAAATATTTGCATTGGTAGTCCACTTAAACTTACCATCGGTGTTTCGGGTATTGATGGCAAATTCATGTCCCCAAAACCTGATCTCTCCAATATTATCATTAAAGCTCCCAAATCCGGATTCTTGAGGGATTTGAACATTATAGAGAAGGTTGGTAGTGTTCTTGTTGAAGTAATCGTACACAAACTGAATCCTGTCATCGAAGAGTCCTAAATCCAGACCTACGTCAAATTGATTAGTGGTTTCCCATCCTAGAAACGGATTGGCCAAGGAATTGACAGCAGCACCTGGTACCACCGTATTGTTAAAAACATGGTTAACGGTATTGTTCACCAAGGCATATTGGGTGTAATTACCAATATTATTATTTCCCGTCACTCCATAGCTGCCCCTAATTTTCATAAAGGAAACTTTCTCGCTGGTGTTAAGGAAGTTTTCATCAGACATTACCCAACCCGCAGACACAGAAGGGAAAATACCCCATTGATTCTCTAATCCAAATCTTGAGGAACCGTCACC
This sequence comes from Cyclobacteriaceae bacterium, assembly GCA_003565295.1. GTDB lineage: Bacteria > Bacteroidota > Bacteroidia > Cytophagales > Cyclobacteriaceae > Pleomorphovibrio. Next base: position 13,220 of record PXCO01000142.1, on the reverse strand, counting down.
CCTTACCGCTGCTGTGAATAGGTACTTTCCTTTGTAATTATAGTTAAGGCGGGAAAGCAAAGATGTTAATGACCATTCCTGAACATCATTAATGGTGGCCCCTCTATTGATGTTAATTGCCCCTTGGATTGTCGGAAGTCTGTCATCTGCATAGGTATTAGCAGATACACGGGTCAGGTCCCTTCTGAAATATTGGTTGGTATAACCACCCAACAGCTCAAAATTATGGTCCTCGAAGCTTTTGGTATAAGTGATCAGATTCTCATTCAACCACCCAAAGTCGGTAGCATTTTCCCTTAAGGAAGCCGCTACTGTAGGGATGGCCTGGTTCATACCACTGGTGGCAGTAGAAGGATTAAATGTCAAAAAGTTCCTGGCATTCAATTCAGCATTGAAAGTGGTCTTAATCATCAGGTTTTTATGTGGCCTATATTCCAAAAAGACATTGGAGAGTAAGTTGGTGATCTTGGTTTCATTGATGATTTCCTGAGCCGACCTTACCCAGTTAGGATAGGCAAAAATATTTCCTGTTTCTCCTGGGAATCTATTATAATAAGTAAGTTCGCCATTGTCATCGTAGATAGGCATGTTCGGCCAGGTGTGGATGGCATTGAAAAGGATGCCTTGTCCACGTGTCCCATCTGACCTGGGTATATTGTCGGCAATATAGGAAGGCGCTAGATTGAACCCTAAATTGATCTGATCAGAAATTTTGTAATCAGTATTTAGCCTCAGGGAATATCTTTTATAATCACTATTGATCACTACACCATCTTGGTCAAAGAAAGTGGCCACTACAGAAGTGTTCATTCTCTCCGTGCTGGAGGTCACAGACAATGTGTAGTTGGAGATTGGGGCTGTTTGCAGAAGTGCATCGTACCAATCCTGGGTTTGGCCCTCATACATTGAAGGGTTTCGGAACATTTCTGGCACAGCCATACCAGCATCTTCAAAATATTCCTTTTTAAATTGGGCAAACTCTACTGCATCCATCATTTCCAATCGGTTATAATGGGGTACCTGTTGAAAACCAGTATACATATTTAAGGAGACGCTCGTACGCCCTTCTTTCCCTCTTTTCGTGGTAATGAGCACCACGCCATTTGCCGCCCTAGATCCGTAAAGTGAAGTGGATGCCGCATCTTTTAAGACCGTAATGTCCTCAATTTCGTCAGGGTTGATCGTGGAAATATCCCCAGTTATAGGAAATCCATCTACCACATATAAAGGATCGCTACCCCCAGAAATAGAAAACTGTCCTCTAATCCGGACGCTCATCCCTCTTCCAGGCTGACCTGTGGTTTGATTAATTTGCACCCCGGCCAATCGACCTTGTAATTTTTGGGTAATTTGTGGAACTGGCAAATCCATCAATTCAGAGCCGTCTACACTTTGAACTGCGCCGGTAACTTCTCTTTTAAGCTGTGTACCATAACCTATTACTACTACTTCAGTCAAATCCCCCATTGAAGATTCTAACACTACCTCATAACTGGTTTGACCTGATTGCACGGTTAGATCCTTTGCAGTATAGCCTATATAACTAAAAGAAAGCACCTCTCCGGGTGCAGCTTCTACCTGAAAAGCTCCATCCAGGTCGGTAACTGTGCCCCTGGTGGTGCCTTTGACCAATACAGAAACCCCAGGGATGGTTTCCATGTCTCCTTCGGAGCGTACTACACCGGTAATGTTTGCGGTCTGTGCCCAAGCCGAATGGGCAGAAACAATAAAAGCCAAAGCGAAAAAAAACATTCGCCCAGGCCAAACTCGGTAATCATTTGGGTTCATAATCTTTGGTTTTAGAGATTTTTTTACAATTAATTGATTGATGAATAAAGCAATCATAGAGGTAAATAAATACGTAATAGTCAAAACAACTATCCTGCACTATGCTGCTTTGAAAGAAATAATTACCTATAATTATTGTTACACAAAATTTTTCATGTATAAAAATCTATTTACTCACAAAACATGATATTGTATTATTGTTATATTTACTTTTTTTCCACAAAAAAATACTGTGCATAAAAATTATGAAATAAAAAAATTGGATATCTTTTTTTCCTTAAATATGCTTATTTGCGAGTAGGATTAATTAATACGGTAAAATGAATTTCATAAACACTTCTCCAATTATGGGAGTCGAGTTAAGCCCCAAAAATTGCATGGTCTTGGACTTAAGTCCAGTGAACACTACGTTAACCAAGGAAATATTTGAAGGGGACCAATCATTTAAAGATTTTCTTTTCTCCCAGTTGCACACTTCAAAAAAAACCTTTGCCATTGGCGGGTACCTGGAGAACAGGGTTATTTATCATAGAAGTAAAGTGTTTTCCGCTGGGGAAACCACCTTCAGAAACATACACCTAGGCGTGGACATTTGGACGGATGCAGGAAGCCCTGTTTTTTGCCCGTTTCCAGGCAGGGTTCATAGTTATAATGACAATTTGGGGTTTGGAAATTATGGCCCCACTCTAGTTTTGGAACACCAATTGCATGGTAAAAACATTTATAGTCTATTTGGGCACCTATCCCGCAAAAACCTGGAAGGTTGGCAGGAAGGGGCAGTCCTTAAAAAGGGCTCACTCATAGGGCACCTGGGCGCATGGGAAGAAAACGGATGTTGGCCTCCCCATTTGCATTTCCAGCTAATAAAAGATCTGGGCACCTACCGGGGGGATTTTCCCGGCGTATGTGAAGAGCAACATTTGGCCAAGTATACAGAAAATTGCCCTAACCCAAATACCTGGCTAAATTGCTCACTTCTTGAATAATTTAAACTGATGCAATGGACATGTTGAACAAAAATGACATCAACACGCTTACCCAACTTAGAAAAGAACTTCACCAGAATCCGGAGCTTTCAGGGGAAGAAAGAGAAACAGCAAAAAGATTAAAATCATTTTTAAAAGCCTACGAGCCGGATGAATGGACAGAAAATCTGGGGGAAAACGGCTTTGCCGTCACTTATAATGGCAAAGAAAAGGGACCTTCGGTAATTTTCAGAGCAGAGTTAGACGCATTGCCTATCCAAGAGAGGGGGGGGCTCAAACACAAAAGTAAGCGGGAGGGTGTCTCCCATGTTTGCGGGCATGATGGCCACATGGCTATAGTTGCAGGTATGGCTGTGGCTTTGTCTAAAGAAAGACCGCTGAAAGGAAAGGTAACCTTGCTCTTTCAGCCTTCTGAGGAGACAGGAGAAGGAGCGGAGGCCGTTATCAACTCCCCTAATTTCAAAAATATCTCCCCCGATTTTGCATTTGCCCTGCATAATGTGCCGGGTTATCCCATGCATCAGGTTATTTTAAAAAAGGGTTCGTTTAATGCCGCTTCTAAAGGAATGGTGGTTCAGCTAGAGGGTAAAACGAGCCATGCAGCGCACCCGGAGGAAGGGAACAGCCCGGCAGAGGCCATGAGTATGCTTGTAGTGGGCTTACCTAAGCTGAGTGATGCCATAAAGGACTTTTCCTTAGTCACTGTGATTCATGCCAAATTAGGTGAAGTGGCATTTGGTACCACTCCCGGAGAGGCTACGGTGATGACAACGCTTCGTACATTCGAGAACGAACCCATGGAGACCCTTACCCAGTACGCAGAAGGGTTGACAGCCTTGGTTGCCAAAGAACATGGACTCCTTCATTCCACTTCCTATTGCGAAGTATTCCAGTCAGTAGAAAACGATCCCAAGGCTTGGGAACATGTGAATGAGGCTGCCAAAACCCTGGAACTTAAAACAAAACATATACGGACCCCCTTTTACTGGTCTGAGGATTTTGGCCAATTTTCCAAAATCACACCCTCCATGCTTTTTGGTCTGGGATCGGGGAAAAGCCAGGCTAAATTACATGATGGTAGCTTTGATTTCCCGGATGAGCTCATCCCCACCGGTTGTAGCCTATTTATGGAGGTTGTGAAAAGGATAAATAATTAACGGATGTTCCACACCTCATATATAGAAATCAGAAAATCGGCCTATAAACAAAACCTTAAATTCCTACGCAACCAAGTAGGGGAAAAGGTTAAAATCTCTTCGGTGATAAAGGGAAACGCTTATGGTCATGGAATAGAAAATATGGTCCTCATCGCTGAATCCGCAGGGATCCGCCACTTTAGCGCATACAGCACAGACGAGGCCAAAAGGGTCAAACACTCCTCCACCAAAAAGAGTGAGATCATGATCATGGGAATGATCGATGACGTCTCACTTCCCTGGGTATTGGAAAACGACATCAGTTTTTACGTATTTGAATTTGAACGGCTGAAGGTAGCCATAGACATGGCCAAAAGATTAAACAAGAAGGCACTCATCCATGTAGAGGTGGAGACGGGTTTTCACCGAACGGGCTATGAATGGGAGGAGAAAGAAAAACTGGCAAAAATTTTAAAAGAAAACGAACCCTATATCAGCCTGGAGGGTCTTTGTACCCACTACGCCGGTGCAGAAAGCATCAGTAATTATGTGAGGGTAAAGAAACAGATAGACCGGTACAACGAATTCAAACAATGGTTTTTCGATCATGGCGTGAAATTCAAAATCCATCATACCGCATGTTCGGCGGCCACACTGAGTTACCCTGATACCATCATGGACATGGTAAGAATTGGCATAGCCCAATATGGTTATTGGCCTAGTCAGGAAACCTACATGTATAACTTTAAAAACCTTGAGGAGAACCAAAAAAACCCGCTTAAGCGCCTAATCAGTTGGAAAAGTAAGGTAATGAGCCTGAAAAAGGTGAAGATGGGTGATTTTATAGGCTACGGCACCTCATTTATGGCCTCCAGAGACATGACCATCGCACTGGTGCCTATTGGGTATTCTCACGGTTTCAGCAGAAATTTGAGCAACTTGGGGAAGGTCTTGATCCATGGAAAAATTGTTCCTGTGGTAGGTACGGTCACCATGAATTCCATTTCGGTGGACATTACCGATATAAAGGAAGTAGAAAAGGGGGATGAAGTGGTGATCATAGGCAGGCAAAAAAGAAATGAAATTACCATTGCCTCTTTTGGAGAATCCACCCAGCAAGTGAATTATGAGCTTTTAACCCGTCTCCCACAGGATATCCCCAGGAAAATTATCGCCTAAGTTGAATTTTATTTTAAAATCCCCCTTTTAGAACGGTATTTGTGGCTTTTAAGGTCAAAACCATAAAAATCAACGTGATTATGCGAATTTTCAACATTAGTATAGTAGTAATGATTACAGCTTCTTTATTCCTTGCTTGCGGGGGGGAACCCATAGAGCTTAGTGATCATGATTGGGTGGCTACTAGCGTTACAGGATCGTCGGCTTCTAAAGAAAAACTGTCCAACCTTACCTTGGAATTTAAAGATGGTCAGGAAATCGGAGGCTTTGCTGGCTGCAATGATTACAGGGGTGGGGCCACCTATAATCGGGAACAGATAAAATTCTCCACACTGTATACAGAAAACGAAAAATGTGATGACATTAACCTAGAAGAAAGGTATCTTAGAAACCTTGAAAACAGCGCAACCTATACGTATACCGGAGGAAGGCTGGCCTTATTTGATGACTCCGGGAACATATTGGTGGAAATGGAGAAAAAATAATGAATAGTTCAACTAAAAAGTCAGCCTAACAGGGCTGCTTTTTTAGTTGAAAATAATAGTTCGGTTTCCTACCACTTGAATTTTTCGGGCAAGGTGGTATTTTATAGCCTTGCTTAACACCACTTTTTCAATATCTTGACCGATTTGCACCATTTCTTCTACCGTGTTGTGGTGCCTAACCCGCGCCACATCCTGCTCAATAATGGGTCCGGCATCCAATTCCTCTGTAACATAATGCGCAGTGGCACCAATAATTTTCACTCCCCGTTTATGCGCAGCATGATAGGGCTTGGCACCAACGAAAGCAGGCAAAAAGGAATGATGTATATTGATGATCCTGGATGGAAAATGATTGATAAAATTACCACTAAGGATCTGCATGTACCTCGCTAACACTACAAAGTCCACCTTGTTCTCCTGAAGCAATTCAATTTGCATTTTTTCTTGTTCTCTTTTGTTTTCCTTATTGATGGGAAAATGATAAAATGGAATTCCAAAAGCCTTCACCACTGGCTTAAGGTCAGCATGATTAGAGATCACCAACGGTATCTCTACCTGAAACTGACCTGAATAATACCGGCTAAGGATATCGAATAGACAATGTGAAAGCTTGGAAACAAAGATTGCCATTCTGGGCTTAGGAGTATTGAAGGAAAGGGTGTATTTCATTTGAAACCTGTCTCCCACTTCCTTTGCAAAGACCTTGATAATCTCATCTTTAGCAATGGCAAAGGTGTCCAACTCCCATTCCGCTCGCATAAAAAAATCTTCTATCTCCTGATCAATGTGTTGGTCTATTTCAATGATATTCCCATTGTTTCGGTATAAAAATTCTGAAACAGCGGCCACTATGCCCTTGCTGTCCTTACATTGAATAATTAGTATCGCGGTTTGCATAAATCATATATTTAGGAAAGCAGAGCCGAGATATCCTCACTACTGAGACTCTTGATAAAGCTCTCTTCGGTGCTGATAAGCTCCCCCGCCAATGCCATTTTGCGCTCTTGTAAGGCCATAATCTTTTCTTCCACAGTGTCTTTTGTGATAAATTTATAAATGATCACCTTATTTTCTTGTCCGATACGGTGGGCCCTGTCTATGGCCTGTGCCTCAACAGCCGGGTTCCACCATGGATCAAGTAAAAACACATATTCCGCCCGGGTAAGGTTTAGTCCTACCCCTCCAGCCTTTAATGAGATCAAAAATACCTTTATGTTTTCCCGTTCTTGAAAGTCTCTAACTTGTTCCTGCCGATCCTTGGTACTGCCATCCAGATAGGCATAAGCTATCCCTTCCGTATTCAATACATCCTTAACAATAGCAAGATGTTTTACAAATTGACTAAAGATCAAAACTTTGTGACCTTCACTTGCCGTGGATGCTATCATATAAGAAATGTCCTCCAATTTTCCGGAGCTTCCCTCGTAAGTTGTGTCGGTTAACTTTGGGTGGTTAGCAATTTGTCTAAGTTTAGTCAGCCCCCTCAGTAAGGTAAATGATTTTTTGGACATCCCGGAAACCGACATTTCGTCGACGATTTTTTCCCTGTAATAAGACTTGGTATCCTCATAAAGCTGTGATTGCTCCTCTGTCATGGTGGAGTACTTTACGTTTACCACTTTTTCCGGCAAGTCCGTGGCCACCTGTGTCTTCAGCCTTCTTAAGATAAAGGGTTTGATCATAGCATGGAGCTTGCCCATCTGTGTAGTGTCATTTTTCTTCTCAATGGGTTGAAGAAACTGTTTGGTAAAGGATCCTTTTGACCCTAACAGACCAGGGTTTACGAAATTCATTTGTGACCACAAATCCATGGTGCCATTCTCAATTGGCGTACCAGTAAGTATAAGTCTATGCTTGCTAACCAACTGAACCACGGCTTTTGATATGATGCTTTCCGGGTTCTTGATTGCCTGGGATTCATCCAGAATGATATAGTTAAAATAAAAAGCACTTAAAATATCCACATCTATTCTGGTAATACCATATGAGGTCAAGACCAGGTCGTATTTTTCAAACTGTTCATGCTCCTTTAGCCTTTGAGTACCAGTATAGATCAGGATCTTTAGATCGGGCGTGAATTTCTTAGCTTCTAATTGCCAGTTGTAGATGAGAGAAGTGGGCATCACCAAAAGAGAAGTGGCCCCACCTGTGGCCTGTTTTTCATGTGCAAGCAACGCGAGGGTTTGAACCGTTTTACCTAATCCCATATCGTCTGCCAGACATCCTCCGAAATGGTACTCATTCAAAAATCGTAACCAATTGTAACCTGCCTTTTGATAGGGTCTCAAAGAGCCGTTGAATCCATCAGAAAGTTCGTACTCTTCAAAACTTGTGAAATCCTTTAATTTTTGTAGGCGCTTGCTAAGTGATAATTTGACCAGGTTGCCTTTTTGCAGCTCCTGGGCCAGGGCCACATGGTGTTTTTTTAATTTTAACCCGCCCCCTTCAACTCCCTGATCCTCCATAAAGGAAAAAATCTCCCTGTAATTCGAAAACCAGGATTTAGGAATGATAGCAACCTCTTTATTTGGCAGCTCAAACTCTGTCTTTCCCTGCATCAGCATTTTCCGGAATTTGACAAAAGGTATTTCATATTCACCAAACCTCACCACTGCCTCTACGTCAAACCAGTCAATTTTTTCATTGATCCGTATGGAAATATCGGTTTTGCCTATGAAATACCTCCTGCCACTTTCATTTTGAGACTGCACGATCTCTATGCCTTCCTCATCCAATTCCGGTTTGTGAGAAATGATCCAATCATAAGCAGCCCTTTTTTGCATGGCCACTCTTCCCGTTCTCACCAGCAAACCTCGTGATTTAAGCAAATCCCCTATCGCAGACTCTAAGGCCTGGTCTCTCATTACCTTAAAGAAAGTGTAATCTTCCCCTTCTTTTTCCAGTACCACGTTTGCATGCACCTGCTGATCAGCACGGTATGCATAGTTGCCATACTTGAACCTGAGGTCAAAGACCATTTTTTCTTCCTCCTCGCTATTTATCCTTTTACCAAACATATCCTGATGGGGGTTACCTGGCAAATCACTAAGGAAAAGTTGAGGAACAGGCCGGCATCTTTCTACTTTAATTTCAAAACCGATGGCATAAACATCGAATGCAGCCACCAACTGTGTGATGAATTTCTGGTAGTAAGACTCCTCCATTTTCCGGGGAATCACAATGAATCTCTTATTGAGAAAAGGCATCAGTTTTTTGCCGTCGACATCCTTCTCAAAGCTATACAGCTTATGGTCAACTACCATCCAGGCAGGCTCCTTGCACAATAGATAACTTCCCCTATACTGCCATTCCAGCTTCTGACCTCCATATTTTATGGTAGGGAAGTAATGGGTGTTTTCCTCATTTCGGCGGAAATGAAACAGCACTGAGGCCTTTTCCGGAAGCACCTCTATCTCCTTCCAAATAGGGTTTCCATCGTTGCCCATCTCAAAAAGTCGCTTTCCCTGCAATTTTCTCAAAATTTTGGAGCGGGTCAGTTCCAACCTGTGTTCAATCAATTTTTGTGTTTCCTTATTGGAACCTTGGTGCTGAGCATCTTGAAATACTTTCCTAAGAAACTCTTTGGGCTTGACACTTTTGGTATTGAATTTCTTTACTATGGCATCTTGCTGCATACTATCCATTAGCCTAATCAGTTCAAAATCCACCTCATCTAATTCACTGGCAAATTCGCTGGCATTTTGAGAAGAGATATTTTGATAGGCATAGGAAAGCCTGCCCTTTTCATCAATTTGAATAGCAAAGGATTCAAATAGAATCCCAAGGAATTCATGATCAAAAAGAGCATAAACAATTTTAAAAGGCTTATCGGCGGATACTTTCATGCTGCTGTTAATTTCTAATAAAATCCAGGAAAAAGTCTTTTTCCCCGATTTTAAGCAGCTTGCAAATTAAAGAATAATTTAAAAAAAGGTAACCCCTGGGAAAGAAAATATGCTATAAATGTGCTACGGTCTTCACTCTAGACGCAATCAAAGCAGGCCGGTAGGAGGCTAAAAATGTGATCAAAATCACGCTCAGACTAGTATATATAAAATCAGCAACCTGCATCTTCACGGGGTAGCTTTCCACTATCGAGGAAGTAACACCCAATGAAACCAATCCAAAGGTGTCCTGTAACCAGCAAATGACAAACCCTAATACCAAACCCACCAGCGCACCTGAAAGCGCAATAATTGCCCCCTCTTTTATATAAATGGATTTGATCAGCCGCTCAGGGGCACCCATAGCAAACAATACCGCAATGTCCTTTTTCTTTTCTATGGCCAACATACTCAACGAGAAGAAAATATTGAAAGAGGCCACTGCCAAAATAAATGTGAGGGTAATAAAGACAAAAAGCTTTTCCAGGCGGATTGTCATGAGGAGACTGGCATGCTGCTCGTCCGAATCCTTCACCAGAAAATCGCCCCCTACTTTTTCACGGATCCTCCTTTTCAATCGCTGCACATCATAACCTTCCGCCACCTTTATCTCCAATGCTGTGCGCTTATCCCCGTAATTAAGAAGCCGCTGGGCAAAATCTAAGGGCACAATGATGTACTCATCGTCAAACTGCTTCTCTATGCTGAAGATCCCCACGGGTTTGATCACCTCCCTATTGTACATGCTATTGGGGTCTATGCTTCCAGCCCTAGGGGCCTTAGGATAATATACCTGCATCAAATCAAAACCCTGATCCAGCTCTATGGACAGAAAATACGAAACCCCCCTTCCTATAATTGCCTGAGGTTGGCCTTCCTCTCCCAATGACAAGTCTCCCTGAAAATAGCCCTTGTCAAATCTTCCCTGATCCAAGAAATTACCTGATACTCCCTTTAAGGTTGCCACCAATTGATTGTCGCCATACCTGAAAAGCGCATTGTCCTCTATCACTTCGGTGAGTACCGCTACTCCTTCCATCTGGGATATACCGTTTAGCCATTCCTCATCTACCTCAAAAGACTTTCCCAAAGCAGGTTCTATCTTAAGCTCCGCATCAAAAGAAGCATAAAGTCCCTTGATAAGGTCTTCCAATCCATTAAAAACAGATAGTACGATTACCAGGGCCATGGTTCCCACAGCAACCCCAATCATGGAAATGCGGGAAAGGATAGTGATAAAATTCCTTTTCTTCTTGCTCTGAAAATACCTGGCTGCTATAAAAAACGAAAGATCCAAGGCTGAATGAAATTAATTGTCTTTATCCTCCTCATCATCGTCTTCCTCTGGGATATCCAGTTTAGAAATAACGGCATCCATGTGCTGGGCATAGGCGGCGGATTCATCAGGGAAAAAGGCAATCTCTGGAATGATCCTCACTGTTTTCCCTATCCTTCCCCCGAGCTTTCCTCTTATCGCCTTTTTTGCGTGATTGATCTTTTCAAAAAGCTCCTGGTTATTGGCCATCAAAAAGCTCAGGTAGACCTTGGCTACACTTAAATCCGGACTCATCTGGACCCGGGTCACCGTGACCATAGCCTTACCAATCAGGTGCCTGGATTCCCTTTGAAAAATGTCTCCCAATTCTTTTTGTATCAATTTTGCGTATTTTTGCTGTCTTTTGCTTTCCATGGCAGATAAAGTTATAACAAAGGTAGTGAATTATACGCTTATCCGTTAATTTCGTGTTTCTATAATAAACATATGCTGGGTTTTGCTGAGCTTTTTTAAATTTAACGACCCTATCAGGCTTTTGGGTATAGTCCTACTTTTGCTTTTGCTAAGGTTACCTTATATATGGGTAGGTGTACCGATCACCCAGCCTGAAATGCTTTGGATGCTTTTAGGGGAAAAGCTTTCAGAAGGCTTTTTGCTCTACCGAGATATTAAAGACAATACTGCACCACTTTCAGCCTACATTTATGGGGGGCTTCATATGTTATTTGGCAGGTCAGTATTGCCCTACCATTTGCTGTCGGTTGGAATTATTTTTTTCCAAGCAACCTATTTAAACCATTTGCTCATCAGCCATAAATCCTATGAGGAAAACACTTACCTGCCTGCATGTATCACTGTCATTCTCTTTCACCTTTCTTATGACTTGCTGACCCTTTCCCCAGCTTTGATGGGAAGCACCTTTCTCCTGCTCGCCATGGGCCAATTGTTTAGGCTAGCCTCCATCAACCAAAACAATACAGAAACCATTTTGTTGTTGGGGGTATTCGGGGGATTGGCACCATGTTTTCACTTTCCACTCCTGTTTTTCCTTCCCGTTTTGCTTTTTATTGGCTTGTTTATCAATAACTTTAATTTTCAGGAGCTATTGCTGTCCCTGTTTAGCTTTTTTCTTCCCCTCTCATTGATCACATTATATTTCTTCTGGAAGGACAGCCTTTTTGATTTTACCCATAATATAATGCAATCGGCCTGGAAGGCAGAACGGATTTGGCATGTCAGTACAGGGGAATTGTTATATATATTTTTCTTTCCCCTCACTTTTTCCCTACTTGGCCTCATCTTCACTAGTGTAGGCGGAAGGCTTTTCATCCATCAGCAAAAGCAAAAACAATTGATGTTGTTTTTTGGGCTTTTTGGATGCCTATTGCTTATCTTCAACTACAGATGGATACCCTATCAGTTCATCCCATTTATTCCGGTAATGGTCTATTTGATCAATCACCTGATCTTGAGAAACGGACGTTTATTTGTGCAATCTGTGTTTTTTTACGCCTTGTTAATCAGTGTTCCATTTTTTGGGTATAGTTGGTTTTTTTATAAAAATAACGATGCTAGTTTCACAGATTATGCCATCGTCACACCCTCGGGCCAGCCCTTTCTAGATGGGAAAAGAATCCTAGTGTTAAAAGATGATTTAAGTCTTTATCAAAACGCCTATCCTGCCACCGGTTATCTTAACCCTAGGCTTTCAAAATTATTCTTGAATGATGTGGAAAACCTGGAAAATATGCACCGCACAATGGTCCAATTCCATAGAGATCCCCCTGAATGGGTAATCGATAATGGGAAGGTATTTTCTTCAATGTTGCCCTATTATCCTATCCTAAACTATAGAGAGGTAAGGCAGGGTGTCTTTGAATTAGAAGCGGCAAAGCACTAGAAAGTTTTATAGCTCTTTAAAAAAAATGGAAATCATCCACAAGTGGAAATCTTATCCACCCTTCTTTGATGCCTTCCACCCTCAAAGTCGGTGTTGAGAAATTTTTCAACCATCTGGACCACCAACTCAAAATCCACGAAACGTGCAGGTATGGCTAATATATTGGCATCATTGTGTTGCCGGGCCAATGCAGCTAATTCCACATTCCAGCAGATAGCGGCCCGGATATGGGAATGTTTATTTGCAGTGATGGCTACCCCATTGCCACTTCCGCAGATGATAATTCCTCTACGGATATCCTTAGCTCCCACTTCTTTACATAGTGGGTGTACGTAGTCCGGATAATCCACTGAATCTTCGCTGAAAGGGCCAAAGTCCCTTAGATCGAAGCCCTTTTCCTTTAATAAATCGGTCAATCGCTCCTTATAGGTAAAACCGGCATGGTCTCCTCCTATGGCTATAATTTCTTTCATCTGTTTATAATTTGTTTTTCAGCGGTCATTACCTGTCCCGAACTTGTTTCGGGAACCTGCCCCGTACCGCAGGTCGGGGTGGAATCTCGCTTTGATAATCATCCCTCTGTGTG
>PXCO01000334.1 GCA_003565295.1 Cyclobacteriaceae bacterium | reverse complement strand
TTTTAATTTATCCACAATTTTACCTATACCCTTATCCATTCTGGTAATCATGGCCGCATACACTTCCATATTGCGGGAGTGCCATTCCCGATTTTGAAGGGTATCCCAATCCGCTACCGGCTCCGAAAGAGGCCAGCTTTCGTTGATCATTCCTATTGATTTTAAGCGCTCATATCTTCTCTCCCTTATTGGCGCAAGCCCCTCATCATATTTCCCCTTGTGCAAAGCAATTTCGTCCTCAGGGGCGTGTAAAGGCCAGTGGGGAGCAGTATAGGAAACATACATAAATAACGGGTCTTCCCCCGTCTCCTTGGCATGTTCTTCGATATACTTTGTGGCATTGTCACTTATGGCATCGGTATAATACCATTTCTGATCCGGTTGATAATCAGGATCATTGAATGGGGTGATAAAAGCATTGTTCCGGGTCAATGTCCAGGGGTCCCATAAACTGCCTGCCCCGGTTATGGTACCATAAAACTTATCAAATCCCCTTTGGATAGGCCAATTGTACTTAAGTGAATCAATATCCTCAAGATTCCGGGCCACATGCCATTTACCCGACATATAGGTACGGTACCCAGCTGGCCGAAGTACTTCAGCAATGGTAACACATTGACGGCCAATTTCCCCTCTATAACCAGGTAAATTTTCATCCCCAGTCATAAAACCCATGCCGGTTTGGGCAGGATATAAACCGGTAAGCAAAGAGGCCCGGGTAGGACAGCAGCGGGCGGTATTGTAAAACTGAGAAAAACGGAGACCGTTTTTAGCCAATGTATCGAGTACCGGTGTTGCTATTTCACCACCATATGAACCGAGGTCTGAATAGCCCATATCATCGGCCAAAATCACAATGATATTGGGCCTATCGCCTTGCAGGTTTATTGAGACCCGCTCAGAATGGCTGTTGTTGGAATTACCTTTTGGCGAAGTTTGACAATGGGTAAATAACCCTATAGAGATAAATGCAATGATAATTTTTATTAGCTGCATATTAATTAAATCTAAAATGGCAAACTTATATTATGCCCAATTCTATTTTATTTTGATAACTTTTTACTGTTTTACTAAGTTGATTGACCCCATCTATTGTCTTTTTGGTTTTGAGACAACCCAGCACCATATCAAGGACCTAGTAAACTTGTGGTCAATTTTCCTGAGAACGCTTTTCAAGATCTTCCAACTGTCTTTGAAAAAGTCCATATCAAAAATCTTTTTGCATCCACCGATCAGATAATCAACCGTGCCAACCGGTTCATCAGCCAGTTTTTTAGCCAACTTAACCCCCTCATTAGAGGTTTTGGTCTCGTTGCGCACATTTCTGCCCATTAAATTATGGGTGAGGTCGTTCCTACCTTTCCTGCCAGTTCCTCTAGGGGCCAATTTTACTTTTCATAAGTGCTAATATAGTTTTTCCGAAAGGATCTCCGCAAGAGGGTTTTTAAAAAAGCCAAGAAAACTTTCAAATAACTTGGGTTCAGGTTTTCCGAATCATTTTTAATGATGTAGCCATTGGGCAGTAAAATATGCGGTTAAAACTTTTTCAACCCAAAACCCCACCTTTTTCTTCCTTCCTTTGGAACTTACACAAATTCACCTTACTTTTTATTGTCAAATTATAAAATACCATGCAAACCGCCTCCAAACTTTCCCCGAAAAAGAAAACCAGTGTGGGCTGGGCAATGACCCTGCTGATAACCAATGCCATCTTTAACCGGGATAACTTGCCCCAAGCGGTGGATAGATTGGACTTGGCCTTGACCTATAACTGCAACAGGCAGCAGCGCAACAAATGGGTTAGCCGGATCAATTGGGTGTTGGGGCCAAGGGTTAGCCGCAGAATTCTCGAAGCCAGGTTAAACCGGGGACTTCCCTACTATGAGAGGGTACACCTTACCCTGGACAGGGAGCTTTCACACAGCAAATTGTTTTTTAGAAACCAACCTTCACGACAACGGTGGAGTAACTGGTATGGCAATCATCATTCCGAACCAAAGAGGGTTTGTGTGCCGGGGACAGGAAATTATCAGGATTTCAAGAAAATTGGGGATAGAAAGCAAAACTTTGACCGATGGGGATTGAAGGAATTGGCAATACTTGTGCTAAGGGCAGAAAAGTATGGCAGAAAAGTAAAGGCCGTAGGTTCCGGACATGCCCTAACTGCGGTAGCCCAATGTGACGATTACCTGGTCTGCACGCAGGAACTCAACCAAACCCAAAGAAGGGCCACAGAGGCAATAAAAGAAAAATACAAGGAAGGATATGAAGTGGAGGTCAATTATGGGAATGTGAAGAAAAAAGAGAAAAGATATCTCTTTGAGACCAGTGGAGGCACCAAGCTCCACCACCTGATAGATGAACTCGAGGCCCAAGGGCTGGCACTAATTAATCAGGGAGGATCCAGCATTCAGGCCATTTCAGGAGCTATTTCTACCTCCACCCATGGTTCCGGTATGGAAATTGGGCCTTTCCCGGCCTTTGTGAAATCCATTACCCTGGTGGGAAAGGAAGGGAAGATTTACAGGGTAGAGCCCACTGATGGGATTACTGATCCGCAGGCATTCGAGGAAGTTGAAGAGTATAAATGCATCACCTTAATTCAGGACGATGAGCAGTTTCAGGCTGTTCAAGTTGGAGTGGGTGCCATGGGCATCATATTCTCCTTGATCATAGAGGTGCAGCCAAAATACCGGCTCTATGAAGAGCGGAAACTTTATGATTGGAAAGACTACAAAGCCCTGATGCAAAAGGGGGATTTGAGGGAGTTTGTCAATGCCCACAGGCATTTTGAGGTGTTGATCAACCCCTACGAAGAGATGATGGATGATGGGGAGGTGATACCCCGAAAATGCCTGGTGACCACCCGGAATTATGCAGGCCAACAGAAGGATCTTCCCGGCAGCCAAGAGCGGAATTACCTCTCCTCTCTCATTTCCGGCATTGCCATATCAGGGAAACTCTCCCCGTGGGTCTTTAACCGGAGCTATAAAAATTTGCCTCGAATGATCAATAATTCACTGCTCCGCATTGAGGATTATAAGGAAAAGGGAGGGGGGTTTGAGGACTACTCCCACAAGGTATTGGACCAAGGCCTTGGGGAATTGAAATTTTACGGCTATGCCATAGAATTTGGTTTTCCTCTGGACAAGGTTTTTACCGCAGTGGAACGTATCATAGAAGTATGCAAGGAATCCGCCCAATACGACCACTTTTTGGCTGCCCCTTTTTCACTGCGATTTGTAAAACACTGCCCCGCCCATCTTTCCATGATGAGCCAGGACGACATGTGCATGATAGAATTGGTGAGTGTGAAAGACGTAACCGGGACTTTCTCTTTGCTTAAAAAGCTGGAAAAAGAAATGCTGGATTTAGGGGGTGTGCCCCATTGGGGTCTATCGCTGTTGCCTTGGAGCAAGGACATGTTGAGCAAGGCGTTTCCGAAGTTTGAGGAGTGGAAAAAGTACCAGGCCAAATTTGGCGGGGAAACCTTCGTCACGCCCTTTTGGGAAAACCTGCTGGATTATCCTCTTAAAGCTGCCAATTCCTGATAAACTCTCCTTCTGGCAAGGTTTAACTCCCCCAGAGGTTCATGCGCTTTAAGCCCAATCCAGGGAGAAAACACGAGTTTCTCCCCGAATTCGTCCCTTTCCTCGGTGTCAAATTCCTGAGGGGGGATGTGCAACTCAGCCAAGGGTTCTACAGGAGCCTCCCATACCTTGGAGGTGTTTTCTATGGGGTGTTTTTTTTCTGTTTCATGAATTTGCACGCCTAGGGTGAAGATGGCTTTATCCTCAGACAAGTCCTTGACCAATTGTTCGCGAAGGAAATTCTCCCCTTTTTCTTTTTCGAGGGTGTATCTCAAACTGTAATCTTTTGGTACTAATACAAACTTTACCTTTGCGGTGGGGCCCAGGCTAAAAGCAGCCCCCGAAAAATAGGTGATGGCCAATAAATTATCATGTTTTTTGGAGTATTTAAAGGTAAGAAAAATACTTCTCCAATGCATGGGGTTGAGGGCAAACCATACCCTTGGCCATAAACCAAATAATACTGCCTTGATAGCCCTGTTATACAGCTTGGTGTTCCATGTGGACAGTATTGGGCTACTGGTCAAGAGAAAGTTTTGGGTGGGGATTCCCAGAGGGTCGGCATCAAGGTCCTCTCCGGAAACGTCCAAGATTTTTATGGCCAGCCCCCTTCCTGAGCTACTGGTATCCGCTTGGGGTTTGGGTGGTGCATTGGATAACCTGAGCCATGCTTCATACGTTTTCTCTTCCTTGAAAATTCCATGTCTTAAGTGCGGGGGTATTCCAGGTTTTATTTTCAAGGTGGCCTTTAGGCAGCCATGCATTTTGGGATGAAAGTTCCTTTTTATCTCACCCTCCTTGTAGGTTTCCTTCAAGAACCTTTTCATGGTTTGGATGATTTCCTCTGTCCTTAATGCTGCTTTTTTGTCCATATCATTCCAAAGCTTTTGCCAAAAACTTAATGGCCTTCATACCAGGTACAAAGAAGTATGCCCCTCCCCTCACCCTGGTGAAGTTGGGCAGGTTTTTGAACCGTTTTCGCACGGGATAATGAGGCAATGAAAATTCATCTGTTTTTAATTCCCCCTCCTTGAAATGGTTGCCAATGATGGGGTCGGCGTCGTTGTTCAATCCTCCAAACTTGTGGAAATTGACCCAGATGTTTTGAACAAACTCAAACTGTCTTCGGATATCGGAAACCAGGCATATAAAATGCAGGCCACGCTCTTTCCCATCATCGGCTTTCAACATCATATCCAGGGGTTCCAGTGTTTCGTCCAACGGAGGCCCATAGGGCCTTCCCTTTCTCAGCATCCTATGCTTGGCCGCCATTTCCTCACTGTCTTTGGCAGAGGTTTCAGTCACCAAGTGATCTCTAGGATTGGTCCTTCTTATATGCGCCCCGATAGGGCATTTTAGCCCATACCTATCTTCATTCCAATAATTAAATCCGTTCTCCAAAGATTTTTCGGGGTTTGGATTGTTCGGACAAAGAGTCAAGGGGCTACCGTCCGGCCATCTGCCCACCATCTTACTGGCGAGAAGGATGGCCTCCTGTTCAGAAGTGCTTTGATTCCGCATATATTCCCAAAATCTGAACACCTGCTGCTCCATTTGTCTGAAAACCAAGTAGGTGCCATTTTTTCCCAGATCCCTACGTGAGGGGTCTTCATAGGAGACAGGTAGTAAGCCTTTGGGGTCTTCTTTTTCTGCCACAGAAGGGCTTAAGGGATGTTCATCATAGAGGTTTTTATATCCTAAAAAAAATTCTCCGGCCGGGAAGTCTCCCTTGCCTTTTGACTTTGCCAACTCCTTGATAATGGGCTGGGAGATATCGTCCCTAAAGCCAAAATGTTCTTTATGATCTCTCAACAGTGCGGTGGGAAGTGCTTCAATCAGTTTCACCCCAAACTTCTCCATTCGTTTCTTTTCCCTTTCTAAAAGTTCCTCCATATACTCATGTTCATGAGCAAACACCATTAATAAAGCATCTACCTGTTCTCCACTGGGATTTCCCCAGCTCCAATGCTCTGCTGAAAACTCCCCTTCATCTCCCAACACAAATTGTCGATGAGGCTCCGCCATCCCCTCCTTGAATTCCCTTAAGAAAGTATTGAAATCATTTTCTTCTATGCCCAGGCTTTTAATCCCCGAAGCTGATAGTGCTATATTAATAGCCTGCTCCAGGGGCTTTGCAAGACCATTGGTAATGTACATGTACAAGCTTTGCAGGTAAGACCGAGCCAAGTTTCCATCTTCAAATTTCAGCAAAAGGTATTTTGCCTCTGGCAGTAAGCCGTATCCTCTGATGAGAATTCCCTGCATATCGTGTAATTCCAATTCGGAATCTTGTATTAAGTTTATAGTCTCAGCAGCCATTTTCTGATATCTTCATCTTTCATTTTCCGGTTAAGACCAAGGCGAAAAGCCCTGTTGTTTTTGAGGTTTTCCACACTCAACTCCCTATTCAACGTATACCAAAAGCCGGTCTTAAACTGAAAGGACCTCACACCTTTCATATAATCTTTTCTATAATCGGAACCCTTATGGATGAGCCAGGTGGTTTTGGGAAACCCCATTACGTGGCTAAAGATTACCGCCAGATTTCTGGATCTTTTTTCACTGTCCACAAAGTCATGCGCATAGGCTTCGGATTGGTTGTCAAAGGTGGCAATGAACACCAACCTTTTGCCTCGGTCGAGCTGAAGCCATCTGGCGGTATGCACCGTGGGAATATAGGCAAAATACCTGACCATGGCCACCAGACGCAAGGAAACCGCCAGAAATATCCTTCTAAACCTTCCAGGTTTTAGGGGAGCAATCACAGTCATTTCATTTACTACCTTGTTTTTTTCCCTGGATACTATCTCAAGGTAATCCTCATCACTAATTACATCAATGGGGGGTGATTCTAGGTTTTCGTCTTTGCGGAGAAGGACAAGCAACAAAAACATAAGAAGGAAAAAATCAGGCAATACCCAGCCTAAAAAACCCCATAACCCCATGTCCCACCATATGCTTCCCATTGCTACCAGAAGTGAAGCCACCATCAGCATGACAAACAATCCTGGCATTGCAAGCATTTTCCATTTGCTCCACACAATTCCTTCCGGATCATCCATAAGGGATGAAAAACTTGGATGTTTTTCAACTTCTTTTTCAATGGCAGATTTAATGGCCGATGGGGTAAGAGAGGAAAATGCAGGGGTTTTAGTTTGCTTTTCTACCCATTTAAATATGTAGCTTCTCAATTGACTTTCCGACGCTATTGACCCCGTGGACACAAACTTGAACCCAGAGTAAAATGCATTGAAACTGCTCTTTTTAACAATGAATCTAGCCATTGACCTGCTATCCAGGGTTTTCTGTGGGTATTCATCACTGAAAGCAAACACTTTTCTTAACTTATCGCCTAAAGCATTCACCAGGGTATCCACATGCTTTCTCTTATTTCCCACATAACTGCTCATGAATATTACTCTGGCGGGAAGGACTTCTTTTCCAGCATATACTTGAGTGGGCACGGTAAGCCAACTGATGAAAAATGTGCCACATAGTGATTCATTTGGAGGTTGGTCTGCATTATAGTCCTCCAAAAGCTGGTTGACTTGCGGTATTAGGCTTTCTTCAATGCGTAAAGAAAAAGTGAGGCCTCTATGAATCAAGCTCATATGACTAGGGTTTATAGAGAAGTAATCTAATCAAAATTTAGAAGAAAATAAAAGCCTATTATGAAAACACCTTGTTTTTTTTCTAAAAAAGAAAAAAGGAGGATAAAATTCCTCCTTTAACTTAGGGTCTTACAGTAATCTCCCACCCTTAGTTCTAAATTGGGTCCAGCTATTAAGTTGTTGATTAGGGAGCGGATATTTCAGGGCTAATTCCTCATTAATATCAACTCCTAATCCATCTATGCTCAATTTTTTAATAAACTCTCATCTTTCTTTTGACTCTTCCATAATGGGAAAATTTTAGTTTTGAAAATCGACAAGTATTAGGGACGGTCCCACCAAACCCTCGTTTCCAAATTATCTGGTCCTTGCCTACTGATTACCTGGGTTAGGTTACCTTGATTGATGGCTATTTCTAGGTCGGGATAGGTCAACCTCCTTATAAAGGCTTCGTTCAGAAGCTCTCCACCCGGGTAGGGATTGGGAGCCAATTCAGGATAACCGGTCCGTCTGAAATTCGCAAAGGCTTCCGTACCATTCAGAAAAGAGGCAACCCAATATTGAGTGTTGATCAGCTCCAATTCCCTTCCTGAAATTAAGGACTGGGATTGAATATAGGAAGTAATTTCAGAGGAGCTAATGGCCGCATTATCATCATAAAGTGCCATCTGCTGCATATGGGCTGCTATGCCATTTTGGTAGTGCTCATTGATATCCCCATTGGCCCATCCCCTGTATATTGCCTCGGCTAGAAGCAATTGGGTTTGGGCATGTGTGATCAGAAAACAAGGGGAACTTAGTTTTGCCAACCGGGTGCGGTCCACCTGTGAAAACTCATAAAAACTCACCAAACCAAGCTGATTGAGCAGGGGTGGGATGGAATTGTTGTCATAGCCCATGGGCATTCCGAGTTGAACATTGGGATCCCTATTGGCCCTGTTTTCCTGTTGCTGAGGCCCGCTGGCAGCGCCCACATATCGAACGGCGATGGATCCTAGCCTGGGATCGTTGTTTTCTTGGAGGTAATCCACAAAATTAGCCGTCAGGTAATAATTATTTGCTTCTGTGCCATTAAGCCAACTTCCTGCGGGGTTCACATAATTGGCATCATGGCGGATCACCACATTATCATCATTGGATTGCATTAAGCCCCCATTTATGGCTTTGTTGACGTACTCCCTCGCTAAGTTTGTATCTACTTTAGAAAGCCTCATGGCCGCTCTGAGCATTAAAGAATATCCAAATTTTTTCCATCGGTCAATATTTCCAGCAAAAAGTACATCGCCTGTAAATACGGGTCTGTTGGTGGTCAAAGCCGCGCTTGCCTCCTCCAATTCGCTTAGGATTTCCCGGTAAATTTGCTCTTGGCTGTCATACTCCGGTAAAGTAACTCCTTCCAAAAACCCCAAGCCTGCCCTTGAAAATTGAACTCCTGATCCCTGACGAAGAAATCTTGGGCCACTCTACCCTGAACATAAAGCCAATCAGTAAAATCATATTTAAGAGCGACGTTTCCGAAGATCCGGTTCCGCCTTATTTT
>PXCO01000122.1 GCA_003565295.1 Cyclobacteriaceae bacterium | reverse complement strand
TGCAGTTGGTGGCCATCAACTCAATGGGGGAATCTATTTCAGACCCAAAGGAAGTGAAAGTGGACCAACGCAACTTTCTTCCTCCTGCTGTACGTTATGTAGAACCCAGCCAAGAAGGTTTTTTCGTGGCATATGCTTCTGAGGAAACCGACTTTCTTTACAGAGTTAGGTATCGTGGGGAGAATGGTGAGGAAAAAATCATCCAATCCCGAACTCCGGGACTTATGGCCGTCCGGGGTCTCGAAAATGGTAAACCCTATTCCTTTGAAGTTCAAAGGGTCACGGACAACAATTCCTATAGTCTTTGGAGTAAGACCTTTACCGTTATTCCGGATGGAGACCAAGTACCACCTATACCTAGGATGAAAGGTGTTCTCAAGAAAGGTAAAGAGGCACTCGTTACCTTTCTCCCGGTTCCAAAGGCTATAGGATATGAGATACAATACAGGGAATCGGGAAGGGATGGAGACAATTGGAATACTATTACCTTAAACCGATCAGAGGTGTCCTTTTGCCAAGTAAGTCAGCTCAAGCCTAACCGGTCCTATGAATTCAGAATGGCCGCTATTAATTCAAATGGAAAATCCGCTTATTCCCAGGTAATAAAGTTATGAGTTCATTGTATAAATACATATCATTGGCCATTTTCGGCATGATTGCTTCAAACTTTTTGATGCCTAAGACGCATTTCCCATCAAATCTGGAGGATCCTAAAAGGGAGTTGGTAAAGCAGGTGGAAACCGATTCCATCCAATATGAATTATGGTTGTTGTATGACAATAATGATCAACCCGATCAATTTATGGCCGAAATTTTTACCCCTGTTTGTTATTCCAATAAATGCTACCCGGTATATATAGATTTTTACTGGGATCTTCTTGGGAATTACCAGTATTATAAAGTGCCCAAAGGCGAAAGGCTAACCAAAAATGACCATGAACCTTTTAATAAGGATGATTATGAGCACCTGCAAAGAATTTTGCAGAATGAATCCTCATTGCTAGGGGAGTATGCAGCTGAAGACTTGGTGTCCAGCACAGAGAGTGAATCACCCACCGGGGTAGATGCTGTAACAGGAGCCACTTCCAAGACCATACAAAACGAAGTGATTTCAGGAGCAGTTTATTCCTGCTATACCCTTTGGCACATTGCTCATGGAGAAATTAACGAAAGCATTTTGTCTCATACAGAATCCATATACAAAGAGGATGATATAGTGAGATTCTTGGAGAGTGAAAATCACAAGTACCAATATTGGGCCTTGGACAAGGTCTTCAAAGGGGATTTATTGGATAAAGAGAAATACGCAAGCCCAGTGCTCAACATCCTTAGGGGCAAAAACATCTTTATCTCCCAATACCTTGTTGAAAAACTGCCAATAGAAATGTTTACCGGGAAAGAAAGGCAACAATGGCTTTGGGAAACCTATTTGATCAGCCCATACCGATTGCAGCTTTCATTGCTGGATAAAATGAAGTTGATTGAACTTGAAAGAGAGGTGGAGTTACTGCTTATCGGACAATTGGAAAACTCCAACAAAATCCAAAAGGAGAAGATTCTTGCCATATTGAATGAACAAAAGTTGGCAGATGAAGCCAAGTCGGCCCTTTCGGCCCTTTTAGAAAAAAATGAGGACAATGAGAAGATCCTTGAAATCCTTAACAACCAAAAATAAATTAAGCAATAGCAATAAAACCAATATAAACATGAATCAAAGTAAACATCTATTATGGGTAATGTTGGCCGTAATGCCCTTATTGGGATTTGGCCAGGACAAATTATTTGTGGAAGCGGAATCCTTCGAGGATATAGGGGGCTGGGTGATTGACCAGCAGTCCTTTGATGTGCTCTATTCTTCCTACCTAATGGCACATGGAATGGGTAAACCGGTTGAATCCGCCTCCACCAGCCTTGAATTTCCTGCCACAGGTACTTACCACGTATGGGTTAGAACAAAGGACTGGGCACCCTTTCCTAAAGGGCCCGGTGAATTCAAACTTCTCTTTAATGATCAACCTATTGGGGATACCTTTGGGGTAAGTGGATCAGATGAATGGGATTGGTACTATGGGGGTGAGGTCAAAGTTGAAAATAAGCGAGAAAACACATTGACGGCTGAGGACTTAACCGGCTTTAACGGCAGGTTTGATGCTGTATATTTTTCCACCTCCAAGCAGGATATGCCCCCCAATGACCACAAGGAACTCCTGACATTTAGAAAAAAGATGCTGAACCTTACCGACGGGCCAGAGGATGTGGGAGATTTTGATTTGGTTGTTGTGGGTGGTGGTATTGCAGGCACCACTGCTGCTATTTCTGCTGCCAGAATGGGGCTGAAGGTTGCCTTGATCCAAAATAGACCCGTACTTGGAGGAAACAACAGCTCCGAAATCAGGGTGCATTTGATGGGTAGGGTGGATTTAAACCACTATCCCAAACTGGGAAGAATTGTCCGTGAATTGGATAATGGAGACCCGGGTAACGGAAACCCCGATGCGGCAAGATATGGCGATGACAGAAAATTAGCGGTTGTTCAGGCAGAACCAAATATTTCCCTTCACCTCAACACTCATGCCTATCAGGTGGAAATGGAAGGGAACAAGATCAGGGCAGTAATTGCTAGAGACATTGCCACCAATCATGAATACAGGTTTAAAGGCACTTATTTTTCAGATTGCACAGGGGATGGTACCTTGGGCTTTTTGGCAGGTGCCGAATACAGGTGGGGTAGAGAGAGCAGAGAAGAAACGGGAGAGTCCATGGCGCCCGAACAAGCTGATGACTTTACCCTTGGAACCTCAAATCTATGGGCATCATTGCCAAAAGAGGAGCCTTCCGATTTCCCAGAGACACCATGGGCCTTGCAGTTTTCCGATGAATACCATATCGATGACCATAAGGCAGATTGGCAATGGGAGACCGGGTTTGGCAATTTTAACACGGTATATGAAGCCGAGCAAATCAGGGATCATAATTTAAGGGCCATATTTGGCAACTGGTCTTACCTGAAAAACCAAAAGGCAGACCAATATGCCAATCATGAGTTGGCTTGGGTGGCCTATATTGGTGGCAAAAGAGAATCACGTAGGCTGATGGGGGATCATGTACTTACCCAGATGGACATACAAGATGGGGTGATGTACCCGGATGGATGTGTGACGGCTACTTGGACCATTGACCTTCATTTTCCTGACGCAAAAAACTCCAAATATTTTCCCGGAGAAGAATTTTTTGCGGCCACCACACACATCAAAGTGGCCCCCTATACCATTCCCTATAGAAGTTTGTATTCTAAGAACATTGACAACCTCTTTATGGCAGGCAGGAATATCAGTACTACCCATGTGGCCTTCGGCAGTACCCGGGTGATGCGTACATGTGGAATGATGGGCGAAGCAGTGGGGTATGCCGCTTTTGTTGCGAATATCAACGGGAGTACTCCCCGTGGGGTTTATACCGATCACCTGGATGAATTTATGGGCATCATAGAATCCCCCTTAAATATTCACCCATACCCCACCTTGCCAAAAAATTAAAATTTACAGCCTGTATTGTCGGGAAACTATGGTAACGGCAATACAGGTTTACCTTTTTGCTCACTAATAATTTTTCATAATGACCATCCATAAATGGATATGTATAGTATTATGGTTTCTATTAAAGGGACACTTTTGCCCTGCACAGCAACCTGGTGCGCCTAATTTTGTTTTTATCATCACAGATGATATTTCTGCAGAGGACCTTCCGGTTTATGGACACCCGGTTATTGAAATGCCAAACTTGCTAAGCCTTTCAGAGGATGCTTTGGTTTTTGATAATGCGGTATTAACTACCAGTTCTTGTTCTCCTAGTCGAAACTCAATTATTACAGGAAGATATCCCCACAATACTGGTGCACCGGAAATACATGTAGAACTACCCGACAACCAAATCACCTTTGTGCAAGAATTGAAAAATGCCGGATACCACACGGTGTTGTCAGGAAAAAACCATATGGCACCCCCTGAACAACTTGGTTTTATTGAGATTTCGAACAGCCATCCAGCAGGAAGTGAGAATTGGGCAAAACACCTCAGGAAACGTCCTAAAGATAAACCATTTTTTTGTTGGTTTGCCTCATATGATGCTCATAGGGATTGGCAAATAAACGAAAAAGCAAGGACCTATAGTCCAGAAGAAGTGGTAGTTCCCCCATACCTGTTTGACGGGCCTATGACACGGGAGGATCTTACAGGATATTATCATGAGGTGAGTAGAAGTGATTATTATCTAGGTGAAGTCTTGGACGAACTTGAAGCTCAAGGAGTATTAGAAAACACCTATATTTTTTATTTATCCGATAATGGACGTCCTTTTCCGAGAAGTAAGACTTACCTCTACCAGGTCGGTATTCGAACTCCTTTGATAGTGGCAGGCCCCAAAATAAAAGGGGGTAGGACGAATTCGTTGATAAGCTCTATTGATCTTGCGCCTACTATTTTGGAATTGGCTAATATCAATATTCCAGCAACTGTTCAAGGGGTTAGTTTCTTAGAATTATTTCAAAACCATAAAAGCGTAACAAGAGAGCTTGCTTTTGCAGAGAGAAACTGGCACCGCTACAGTATGCACGAGAGAATGGTTCGAATGGGAGATTGGCTTTACATACGAAACAACTGGCCGAATAAGAGAAATTTATCTGGGGAATCGGATCCCCATGCATTTCCCGCTGCTCAGGAACTATGGAAGGCTTTTGAGAAAGGAAATCTTAGCGTGCAGCAGCAACAAATCATGCAGATGCCGCAACCTGCTGAAGAATTATATAATGTGGCTACTGATCATGACAACTTGATAAATTTGGTACATGAAAAGAATAATAGGGATACCCTTCACCTGATGCGTTTTTTACTCACTAAATGGATGAATGAAACAGGGGACAATATCCCAGATAACCCCACTCCTCACAAGGCAGAAATGGATGGTACCCCATTGGAGTGGTACAGGGGTGAGATGCCTGGTGAGGCTACCGGGGCGGCAGAAATCAATTCTTCAGGACCAGTGAATTTATCGGATAGCAACCTTATTCCTTAGGAAATGCAACACCTGGATTATATTTCAATTCTCGTCTTTACGCTCATCATTATGATCGCTGGTCTTTCTTTTGGGAACCGGGGAGGGGATATGAAGTCATTTTTCGCAGCTGGTGGTGCGGTGCCTTGGTCCATTAGTGGATTGTCCCTGTTTATGAGCTTTTTTTCGGCCGGAACCTTTGTGGTCTGGGGGTCTATTGCCTACGAATGGGGGCTGGTGGCTATCACTATTCAGATGGCCATGTGTGCAAGTGGATTCATTATCGGGAAATGGATAGCCCCAAATTGGAAAAAGGCAAATGTGCTCACTGTGGCCGAATACCTTACCAAAAGGTTTGGAAAGTCCATACAGCAATATTACACCTACATATTCCTTTTGCTATCCCTGGGATACACCGGTGCATTTCTTTACCCTGTGGCAAAAATACTCAACGTGGTCACGGGCATGGATATTTATATTGCCATATGGATACTTGGAGGACTGATCATGGTCTATACAGCTGTGGGAGGGCTTTGGGCCGTGGTGGTTACCGATGTGTTGCAATTTGTGATATTGACAGCAGCAGTGTTGATCGTTTTACCATTGGCCTTTACCAAAATTGGGGGGGTGGGCAACTTTGTTTCAGCAGCTCCGGATAGCTTTTTCCAATTATTCAATGGAGAATATACCCCTCTATTTGTCTTTGCTTTTATCCTTTACAATACCATTTTCATCGGGGGTAACTGGGCATATGTGCAGCGTTATACCTCTGTCGCCACTACATCATCGGCAAAGAAGGTGGGGTATTTGTTTGGAGGCTTATATTTCATCAGTCCCTTTATCTGGATGCTTCCCCCTATGATTTACAGGGTTTTGGATGGCAATCTTCACGGACTGGAATCTGAGGGTGCCTATTTGCGGATGTGCATGGAGGTACTCCCGGTAGGGATGCTGGGATTGATGATAGGGGGGATGGTGTTTGCCACGGCAAGTTCGGTAAATACTTCCATCAACCTGGCAGCGGCTGTTCTTACCAATGATGTCTATAAACCCTTATTCCCTGGAATCACAGATAGGAAATTAATGAAAATTGCCCGAATTGCCACCCTGGTATTTGGACTGTGTACCATAGGCGTGGCTTGCTTGGTACCTTTGGCAGGCGGAATTGTGGAAGTGGTGTTGAGTATTGGTGCCGTAACCGGAGGGGCACTATATGCACCTGCTATCTGGTCCCTTTTTTCACCTTATCAAACCGGGAGATCTATATTAGGGGTTACGGGCATCAGTCTGGCCATCAACGTGGGGTTTAAATTTGGGTGGTTAGGCATACTCTTAAGCCGAAGTGAGGAAATGCTCTTAGGGATGCTTTTGCCATTGACACTGTTAGCCTTCTATGAGGTTTATGCCAGAAGGTTAACTATGAATACCTATCATCCACCGGGAAAATCCCCTACAAAGCCCTTATCAGGGATCAAAGAAAATACACAAAATCAATACGGGTTATCTGTGATTGGTTTTGCACTTATGGCCATTGCCCTGATGTTTGTAAGCCTCGCACTATGGACGAAGGAGGAGGGGACCTGGCTGATGGGAATAATGGGTGTCATCATTCTGGTAATTGGTCTTTTACTGGTACTGAAAGTTAAAAAAGGGAAGAAAGAACATAATGCTGTTTAGCCTCAACTATAACATTAGGAAACATGATAAAGGCGGAATTTAGCCCCAAAACAAGGGAACTGAAAAAAGAGAAAATACTATCTGATTTAGTAATTGTAGGCGGTGGACTGGCAGGAACCTGTTGTGCCTTGCTGGCAGCAAGAAACGGCCTAAAGGTAACCCTGGTGCAGGACAGGCCTGTTTTAGGTGGAAATGGGTCCTCCGAAATCAGGTTATGGATCCTGGGGGCCACCTCCCATATGGGCAACAACAATCGTTGGGCCAGGGAAGGGGGCATCATTGATGAAATCCTGGTAGAAAATCTTTATAGAAACCCAGAGGGAAATCCTCTGATCCTGGACACCATTCTCATAGAAAAGGTCACCGAAGAACCCAATATACGTTTATTGTTAAACACGGCTGCGTATGAGGTTGAAAAATCAGACGACGAAACCATACAAGCCGTTTGGGCGTTTTGCAGTCAAAACAGCACTCAATTCCATTTGATTGCCCCGCTTTTTGCCGATGGGTCGGGGGATGGTATCCTAGGATTTCTTTCAGGTGCATCATTTAGGATTGGTGCCGAAAGCAAGGGAGAATTTAATGAACAGTTTGCCCCAGATCACCAATATGGGGAACTCCTCGGACATTCCCTTTATTTTTACAGCAAGGACACCGGAAAACCTGTTCGCTTTGTGGCACCATCCTATACCCTTAAGACCTTGGCTGACTTACCGCGATTCAGGAGTTTTAATCTGAAAGACCACGGCTGCAGGTTGTGGTGGGTGGAATATGGTGGAAGAATGGATACCATTCATCAAAGTGAGAAAATCAAATGGGAATTGTGGCGGGTAATTTATGGAATTTGGCACCACCTTAAAAATTCGGGTGAATTCCCTGATCTGGAAACCCATACCCTGGAGTGGGTGGGCACCATTCCGGGAAAAAGGGAGAGTAGAAGGTTTGAAGGGGACTACATGCTTAACCAAAAAGACCTGGTAGAACAAAGGGAGCACTATGATGCAATATCCTTTGGCGGCTGGGCCCTAGACCTGCACCCCGCAGATGGCGTATATGGGGAAAAGCCAGGTTGCACCCAGTGGCACAGCAAAGGGGTCTATCAAATCCCTTATAGAACCATGTACAGCAAAAACATCAGCAACCTCTTTTTGCTGGGACGGATCATCAGTGCAAGCCACGTGGCCTTTGGTTCCTCCAGGGTGATGGCCACCTGTGCCCATAATGCCCAAGCAGTGGCCATGGCAGCGGTGATGTGCAAAATTAAAGGACTGCTGCCAAAAGAATTAGCCAAACCGGAATGGATAAAGGTGTTACAACAAAAACTGCTTGCCGAGGGACATTATATTCCCAAGATAGGCCTGAAAGATCCTGAGGAGTTGGCCGCAAAAGCCGAAATCAGGGTTTCCTCTACTTTGTCCTTACAGGATCTTCCTTTTGACGGACCTTGGAAAAAGTTGGAATTCCAGGTGGCCCAATTGCTGCCCGTCCCCAAAGGAAAGGTTCCCAGGATAAAGGTACAAGTAAAGGCAAAAGCTGCTACAGAGCTGCACGCAAAGTTGATGGTGGCCATTAAGCGGGAGAATTTTACACCCGAAGTGGTATTGGCCGAACAAAAAATTACCCTACAGGCAGGCACGCAATTCTGTGAAATGGATTTTAACGCTGAACAGCAGGAGAGCTCTTATCTGTTTGTGGCTTTTATGGCCAATGAGGATATAGAACTTAAATACTCCAATACCAGAATAACCGGGCTGCTTAGCTTACATCAAAAATTCAATAAGTCCGTGGCGGTAAGCAGCAGACAAGAACCACCAAAAGGGATTGGTATTGACAGTTTTGATTTTTGGCTGCCCGAAAGAAGGCCACAAGGTCATAACCTGGCATTTTCACTGAGCCATCCCCTTCAAGTTTATGAAAAAAACGCGTTGACAAACGGTGTTTTCAGACCTACATTACAGCCAAATGCCTGGGTGGCCGATCCATCGCATAACCAGAATTGGGTTGAATTAAAGTGGGATAAAAATCAGAAAATAAGTAGGTTAAGGT
>PXCO01000264.1 GCA_003565295.1 Cyclobacteriaceae bacterium | reverse complement strand
TACCGCCATTTGAGGTACAGGCTGTTTGTGGCATTTGCCCTAAGCATGCTTGTGGCTTTTTTTGACGGCCTGGGATTGACCCTGTTTCTGCCCCTGCTGCAAATGCTGGATGGGGGTCAAAGCTCAGGGGAAGGGCTGGGGAAACTGGCCTTTGTGGTAGAGGGCTTGGAAGGCATGGGCTTTTCCCTCACTATAGTATCGGTGCTTCTGGTAATGCTTATCTTTTTTGGAATCAAGGGAGTGATCAAGTTTATAGAAGGCGCCTACAGGACTTCCTTGAGGAGGTATTTTATAAAGCGGCTGAGATATATGACCGTGGACCGTCTGGGTAGCTTTAGCTATAAATCCTTTGTGCTTTCCGATTCGGGCAGGATACAGAATACGGTAAGTGGGGAGATGGAGAGGGTGGTAAATGGCTTTACCAATTACCTCAGCTTCTTACAGGCCGTTGCCATGGTAGGCATTTATGTGTTGTTGGCCTTGTCCGTGAATGCCCAGTTTACCATCCTGGTGGTGGCAGGTGGGCTGCTTACCAATGTTGTTTACTCGGGATTATATGGCAGGACCAAGCATCAGTCCAGGATGCTCACTGGGAGCAACCATGTCTTTCAGGGATTATTGATCCAGAAGGTGGCTTTTTTCAAATACCTGCTGGCCACCGGGAGCATGGATAAATTTGCCGGCCGACTAAAAAAGCTGATTGCGAAAATAGAAAACAGCCATAGAAAAATTGGCCTGATCAATGCCTTTATAGGCGCCATCAGGGAACCCCTGATTATTTTTATCGTGGTCGGGGTGATCCTGATAGAAATACAGTTTTTGGGCGGAAGCCTGGGGGCCATCATTCTCAGCCTGTTGTTTTTTTACCGGGCCCTGAACTTTCTGATGAGTGGTCAGACTTACTGGAATGCTTTAATGAACTACCATGGCTCCATGGATAATCTGACCGAGTTCTTGCAGGAGCTGAACAAGGGTAGGGATAGGCAAGGGAAGGAAACTTTCCACCATTTTGAGGATAGAATGGAGTTTAGGAAGGTCAGCTTTGGGTATTGGGACAAACCCATTTTAAAGGAGATCAGCTTTGACCTACCCAAAAATACCACCTTGGCACTGGTAGGGGAGTCGGGATCAGGCAAAACTTCCCTGATGAACCTGATGGCAGGTCTTGCGCTCCCGGATGCGGGTGAGGTGCTGGTGGATGGAAGGTCTATGCGCCATCTGCGCAGGGTGAGCTTTCAGCGTAGGATAGGCTATATCACGCAGGAGCCTGTGATTTTCGACGACAGCATTTTCAACAATGTTACTTTCTGGGGGGAGGATACCCTTGAAAACAGGGAAAAATGTAGACAGGCCCTTGAAAAAGCCGCGGTTTGGAATTATGTGGAGGGGCTACCTCAGAAGGAGGACAGTAAATTGGGCAGCAATGGCATAATGGTAAGCGGTGGGCAAAAGCAAAGGATCTCCATCGCCAGGGAACTCTACAAGGAAGTGGATTTCCTATTGATGGACGAGGCCACCTCCGCACTGGATTCCGAGACAGAGCAGGTGATCCAGGAAAACATAGATGCCCTTCGCGGCCAATACACCATTGTCATCATTGCCCATAGGCTTTCCACGGTACGCAATGTGGATCAGATCCTTTTGCTCAAAGATGGGGAGATTGTACAAAAGGGAAGCTTCCCCGAGTTGATGTCGGAGTCTTCGACCTTTAAGAGAATGGTGGAGATGCAGGAGTTTTAATCTGAGTACCCGCTTTATACCACTTAATAGTTGCTATAATTTTCAAATCTTAATCCTTGTTCGAAAAGGGTAGGGTCAACGATATAGATGGCAATTTTTTTGTAATTATAATGTAAGATGTACGTTATCGTTAATAAAAACCTGTTATTTCCGTAATTTTAGAAGTAAAATAAAATATTGTTCATATGGAAAAGTTGATAATAGATGTTCCGGAGGGCAAAAGCAAACTGGTTAAAGAGTTGCTGGAAGCATTAGGTGTTAAAATAACTAATATTTCTTCAAAGAAAAAGGACAAGAAGGATGTATTAAAACAGGTATCCATTTGGACCGAAGATGAAATTAAGGCAATTGAGGAAGTAAGTAACTCCTTTAATCTCCCTATCAAAGAATGGTAGTTGATACAGGGATTTTTATTGAACATTTAAGGGCAAAGGAGAAAGATAAGACCACTCTTTATGACATTTATGAGACGGGTTCTCTGTTTATATCATCGATTACTTTTTATGAGTTAATGGCTGGAGCTACTACTGAGGCAAAGAGAAAGGATATTTTAATACTTACAAAAAATTTTCAAAAATTAGATTTTACTAGTCCTATAGCTCTTCGGGCTGCCACTATTTACCAGCAATTGAAAAAACAAAATCAACTTATAGAGTTCAGGGATATTTTTATTGGAGCAACTTGTTTAGAGTTTGGTTTTCCAGTGGTAACAATGAATAAAAAGCATTTTCGAAGAATAAAGGGGTTGAAGCTTATTTAAATAATTAAACTAGTTTTATTCGCTATATATTTTTTCTAAATTCAATTTTACAAGTTTTCATATAATCTGCAACCATATATTGAAAGATATTTGAATTTGTGAAGTCAAATGAAGCTGAAACCGCTAATAACCAATACTTTTTTAAACCATTACCTCTACAAAAATGCCCGTACAAGGGCAGGTGTGGGAATGTTCGGTCAGGCAGTACAAGAGCTAAAAGTGGCTCCTTCACAGTTTTTGAGTTGGAAATACCCTTTTAACAGTGTGCTGAACTTTTTCAGGGTTATACTTTCCGTTTTGATTAGATTATCACTAGGCAGGAATGCAAAAGTGTCCTATGCTTTTTATGGAGAAGATAGGATCAT
The DNA here is from genome assembly GCA_003565295.1 of Cyclobacteriaceae bacterium. Taxonomy (GTDB): domain Bacteria; phylum Bacteroidota; class Bacteroidia; order Cytophagales; family Cyclobacteriaceae; genus Pleomorphovibrio. The sequence goes on along the minus strand of PXCO01000264.1, from coordinate 5,909 downwards.
AGAAGGGATTTTGAAACCCCGTTTTACCAAAATGGGATATTATGTAGAGGTAGGTTCCAATCATCCAAAATTTATTTCAAACACCTATGGCTTGTACCGCAAGGGCTGGAGGGGCTTATGCATAGATGCCAACGCGCACCTGATTATAAAGCACAAGAAATGCAGGCCAAGGGACAAGGCAGTGTGTGGGTTGGTTTCAGACCATACCGGTGAGCGGTCATTTTTTCAGGTCGAGAACGATGTGCTTAGCACAGCTTCCCCACAAAACTTGGAGGAGATAAGAAGGGAAGGTCTCTATTATAGGGAACAAAAGTTTGATGCTCAAACGCTAACTGAACTAATGAGCCTCCATAAGGTGCCACCTTTATTCGACTTGCTGTCCATTGATGCTGAGGAACATGATTATGAGGTATTAAAAGGATTGGATTTTCACAGGTTTCGACCACGGTTGATTGTAGTAGAAGACGAGACCTTTAAGACAGAGAACCCCAATCAAAACGTCATTTACAAGCTTCTAATGGAGCAGGGGTACAGGCTTGAGGGATTTGTTTTGAAAAACCTTTATTTTTTGGATAGGCCCCTAGTATAGTATTAACATGAATAAATATTTTAAAGAAAATATACTTTTTTTCGGCTTGCTTACCCCTATTTTCTTGTTGGTAAATGGGGTTTTGGGACTTTATCTTGGGGTGTCACTGGATGATGATTCGCAGCGGTACCTGGGTTACGCCGAAGAGATGAGGGAAAGAGGCTTGTTTTTTAAACCTCATGATTTTTGGTACATAGGTTACCCTTTGTTTATACTTTTGATGCAAACGGCTCATTCCTCCCTGGAAATGGTGGTTGTGGGGCAAGTGATGGTCTCATATGTTGCCTTGTGGGGTATATATAAGGCAGGGAAAACCTTATTTTCGGACAATAAGGCAGGGCTGGTGGCCGGGTTGTTGTTTTTGGGCTTTGTAATGATATCTTATTGGAATTTTTGGATACTCTGTGAGTCAATGTTGATTTCTTTGAATAGTTTGGTTTTTAGTTTATTGGTGCTTTGGCAGGTAAAAAAGGACAAACGGTATCTAGTATTTGGTCTTTTGATTTTTGCGTTGGCTTTTTTTACCAAACCTACCGGTGTGGCCTTATTGGCCGCCGTCTTGGTGTTGATATTTAGGAAGTTGTGGATGTTTCTTCCAAACGCTGGTATCAAGACTGCGTTGACGTTATTTGGCTTGCTGGCTTTTTTTTTCTTGCTCAATCAGATGTTGACCACCTTCGGATATGTGGATGATTATCAAAGAGGCGAAATCGTCTATAATATCCACAAATTGACCCATGAACCTTATGCCAAATATTTAATTGTGACACCTCCTGAGGATCTATATATTCCCCCCTCACATTTTCCAGCTTTAGCGCAGTTCATCCTGGTGATTTTTGGCAACCCCTTGTATTCTTTTCAATTGATTATCACAAAATTGTTTTTTTACCTGCTTTATATCAGACCTTATTTTTCCTTTTACCATAACGGATTGGCTTTGCTGTTTTTGGTGCCTGTGTACTTAGGTTTCATAAAGGAGATGAAGAGCAAGGGTCTGCCTGATCTTATTAAGCTGTTTGTAGGCGTATTTATTGGGGTCAACGTGTTGAGTTCGGTTTTGCTGACTGTGGACTGGAACAGCAGGTTTTTGGTGTCAGTATTGCCAGTGGTTTTTGTGGTTGCTTCGGCACAGTTGTTGAGTTTCTGGATGAAGATACAAGGCTCCTGTTTTTTTCAACGTCCAAAACTTAACCCTTCTTGAGCCAGGGAAATGAGAATAGTAGGGTAGCGATTGTAGGAGCAGGACCTGCGGGTCTTACTGTTGCATATCTTTTAACAAAGCAAGGCTACAGGGTGGATGTTTTCGAAGCCTCAGACAGGGTGGGGGGGTTGTCCAAAACCATTGAGCTGTGGGGCCAAAAGGTGGATCTGGGACCACATCGTTTTTTTACCAAAGATGACAGGATATTGAAGCTCTGGCTGGAAGTGGTAGGTGAGGATTACAGCATGGTGAAAAGGCTCACAAGGGTTTATTATGCAGGGAAGTTTTTCCAATATCCTTTAAAGCCTATTGAAACTTTCACGAAGTTGGGATTTTGGGACGGGTCAGCCGCAATCTTTTCCTACCTCAAGGAAAAGCTTATCCCGACAAAGGAGGATGAGAGTTTTGAAAAGTGGGTGGTCAGAAGGTTTGGGAAAAAATTGTACCAATTATTCTTTAAAACATATAGTGAAAAGCTTTGGGGAATCCCAGGAACCCACCTGGATAAGGACTTTGCAGCTCAGCGGATTAAGAAGCTAACTTTTTTTGAAGCCGTTAGGGAAGGTTTAAGGGAAAAGAAGAACCACAGGCATGGTACATTGATCGATGAATTTGCTTACCCCAAGGAAGGCACGGGAATGGTGTACCAGCGAATGGGGGATTTCGTGAATAGGAATGGGGGAAGAATCCATCTGAATGCAAGGGTAACTTCTGTGAATAAAACCAATACTGGAGAATTTCTAATAGGAACAAACAACGGTGAGACCCCTAAATATAAACACTTGGTTTCTACCATGCCTTTGACCCAACTTATCCTACAATTACCTGATGCCCCCGGGGAAGTGTTAAAGGCTGCCAAGGAGCTTAGGTTTAGAAACACCATTTTGGTTTATCTATTGGTGGATCAGCGGGATGTTTTCCCGGACAACTGGATATATATTCACGATCCATCCTTAAAGGTGGGACGCATCACCAATTTTTCGAATTGGTGGAGCCCGGAGATTACAGGGCAAAGTGACAAGACCATTCTATGCATGGAATACTGGGCCAATGACGGTGAGGAATTGTGGTTAAACAGTAATGAGAGGTTGGTGGCGTTGGCAAAAAAAGAAATCGCTAAAACCAGTCTGGTAATGGAAGCCCATATTTCAGCAGGACATGTTTATAGGTTGCCTAAGTGTTACCCCGTTTACAAGATAGGGTACAAGAATCACCTGGGCAGTATCATTTCATATTTGAGCAAGATTTCAGGCCTTATAGTGATAGGTAGATATGGATCTTTTAAGTACAATAACCAGGATCACAGCATATTGATGGGGATACTTGGGGCTGAGAATATTGCCGGTACAGGAAATCATGACCTCTGGAAAATCAACACCGATTATGAGGTTTATCAGGAAAGGGGCAAAAATGCCACAGTTTTATATTCCTGATTGTAAAATTGAAAGGATAATGACAACGACTCAAACGCTCCCGGACAAAACACAAAACAATCCCTACCAACAATCGGGGAAGTTGTATTTTGGGGCGACCCTAGGGGTTTTTATGCTGGGTGCCGGTTTGGCCATTTGGCAGTTTATTTTTAACAGGGATCTGTGGTACGATGAAGCGTTACTGGCCAATAATTTCGTCAATCGCACATTTTGGGGGATGTTTCTTCCACTGGACGAAAAACAGGCGGCACCAATTTTGTTTTTATTGATCGAGAAGGGTTTATTTGACCTTTTGCCTCATAAGGAATATGCCCTACGGATTATGCCGCTTACGCTGTATATGTGCTCAGCTGTATTGTTCTATAAAATGCTGCATTTGATTTTTAAGGACCCTAAAATCATTCTGTTTGGGGCTTTGCTGTTTTCCATCAACTATTTTTTGATCTATTATTCCTCTGAGGTAAAACAGTATATGGGTGATGTCTTTTCCATTTTATTTATGTACTATCTGGTGCTAAAGGGGGAGGTAAAGGAGAATCAAAACGTTTGGGTGCTGGGAATTATAGGATCAGTCATGATATTTTTCTCCAATGTGGCCCCCATAATTCTGGCAAGCACAGGGCTTTACCTGATGCTAAAAGCAAAGAGGCTGGAAGACCTCAAGCCATACCTACCTATGTTTTTGACATGGGCGTTGGTATTTGTCGTTTATTACCTGCTTTTCATTAAGGATCACCCGTTGAAAGCCTATATGCAGGACTTCTGGAAGGTCAAATACGGATTCTTGCCAGATTTTGACAACCCTCAAAGGCTCCTTATGTATTTCAAGTTGAAATTTGTGATGATGTTCCGGCTTATGCTCAGCATGTGGACGGTGGAGAAATATTTGATGTTTTTCCTTTTTGCATGCGGTATGGGCTCATTACTTTATTTCAAGAGGTATGGCTGGACCATACTTTTGCTTTTTCCCCTGGTCAGCCATTTCTTTTTGTCTGTATTTGAGGTTTATCCTTTGGAGTTGAGATTGTTTTTATATTACACCCCTTTACTAATTTTTGTAACCTGTTTTGGGTTGGATGAGATAATAAAACATCTACGTAGAAAACCCGCTAAACTTGCTTATGCCTTTATAGGATTGGTGTTTTTAGTATCATTAAGCGGAATAATCAGGACCTTTGCTGGAAGTTTTCCGGTGCAGAGTGTAAATGTAAGGGGTCTTATGGCTTTTGTCGCTGAGGAATTAAAGGAGGGGCAAGTTATTTTCTCTTATGATAAAGAAGCTCCCTCTATGCGCTATTATAGCTCTATGGGGTATTGGGAAGACCTTCCCCTGGTATTTACTGATTATGAGATAATGGAGGGCAATAAAGGGCTAGAATTAATCAGAGAGGTACCCGGATCCCTATGGCTAGTTTTTGAACATCATACATCAGAGCTACATTACCACTGGGAAAGGACCATGATTTCAAATGGAATCACTATTTTGCGTAAACAATGCTTTTCGGATAGTTGTGGGTATGAGGTGGAGATTAGTTTTATTGATAAATAAGTGATTCCGTATAATCTACTGGTAGAATGGGTAGTGTCACATTTATTACAAAAACTATACAGTGGGACATGAGATCAGGAATAGAGATACTGGTATTGAAAGGTTAAATTATATTGATAATCAGTATGTTTTGGAAAACATGCTTGGATTATTTTTACAGGGATTAGATTGAAAATATTGAAATACTGCATTCCACATAGATTTGGGTATAGAGTATTTGGTAGATGTATGAAAAGGAAGCCCAATGACTCCATATTTTGTAACTAATTCGGCAAAACCAGCTTTTTCATTTTACCAGTATGCGGGTATATTTGATGTGAAGGAATCAGAGGTATATTTTGGTGAATTTGACACAGAAATAAGTAAGTATGAACCAAAGGGAAATCGATTTTGGGTGATGCAATGCAAATACGAAGCTGATAAGGAGAGGTGTTTTGAAGGAACAGCCGAGGAGATGAACTTTGAAATAGTGGAAAAATATATCAAAAATAACACTTGCCTCTTTCTGATGAACAATTAATGCGTTGGGATGGCATGGTTTTAATTCTATACCTTTTATTCTTTTTTCCAGTCCTATAGTAGCTTATTGAAATTCACATAAGCTATTTACCCTGTTGCGGATTGACCCATTTAATTTCATAAAGCCAATATCAATCAAGTAATTAGTGATCCAAAAAATTAAGGCCTTCCTAAAAAACGCATCGCCAATTTTTCTAATGGACATTTACAGGTCTTTCCAAAAGAAAAAGAAACTGGATATAGATGGACTGAGTACTGAGGAAGTATTTTCAAAGATCTATAAGGAGAATTATTGGGTTTATGGTGACAGTGTTTCAGGAACAGGCTCGGATACAAATCAGACCAATGTCATTATCGGCGAACTGGAAAAGTTATTCCAGGAGTTTGAGATCAAATCAATATTGGATGCTCCCTGTGGGGATTTCAACTGGATGAATCAGGTGAACCTGAATGGGAGAGACTACTTGGGAATCGATATTGTGGAAGATTTGATAAGCTTGAATAAGTCAAATTATAAAGATAAAAATGGTGTTGCATTCAGAACAGGAAATATCATCACTGATGACTTACCACGAGTGGATTTGATACTGTTCAGAGACTGCCTCGTTCATTTTTCTT
>PXCO01000243.1 GCA_003565295.1 Cyclobacteriaceae bacterium | reverse complement strand
TGGCTGATACGTTTTTTACGGTATTCGGAACATCGAATTTATAATCATACCCCTTATATTCCTCCAACCAACCGGAATAGTAGTCGTCCATGGACAAGTCGATGATATTATGAAAGGTTTCATTGAGTGAAACCATGGCATTTTGCCGTTCAAGGGGGTATTGCATCACTTGTTGGTACAGGTAATCTACCCCTGCCATCCAATTCCCCGATGCCAAATAATACTGAATGGAAAATTCATGGCTGTTACCCTTCTTTAGGAAAGACTCCTCTCCTCCTATGATAGGAGCCATTACCATGGGTTTGGCCTTACCCTCGTTGGTGCGCAACATCACACCAAACCTTGAGTTGCTTGCCGTGGCAAATCGATAGGGGATTTCTGCAGAAGGAATGGCTAATCCCTCTGTTACGTTATTTTGGGTGGTAAATACGGATGGGGTGGTTGCGTATGATTCCGGTGTTAATACTGGGTGTTCGGGAAACCGCTTCCAGGACCAAATCAAGGGTTGGTAAAGAAAATCCAATTTGTCGGGGTACCTTTCTCCTATTCCTGAGAATACAGCAGCAAAATACCCATCGACTTTTGAATCAATTTTCCAGGAGATATGGGGTACCCCTTCCCCGTCAGGTAATGAAAGTGTTGCCGAAAAAGAGAAAAGTTCACTATCTGTGAAACTAAGCATGATGGAATTTCCTCTCACCTTAAAATTTGTAGGGAATAGGTCAAAGGTTTGTCCGCTTTTCCAAACATTCATTTCATCATCCTCCCCCCAATTGGCTACGGGAGTACCACCGGTAGCCCTCTTCCCGAAACCATATAAGGGGTCTTGGTCAGCATAAAATACTGTGAATTCGCTGGAAATCTTTCTTGCTGTGGATTTTTCGTCCTTCTTTTGGATGATCCATTCCCCCAATTCCAATTCAGGATTTTTAGAAATGGTGTAGGATCGGTTTTCTAAAAGGATTTCATTACCTGCTTTAGGCGTGGGCATATCATAGAAAGCTGGCCCCTTTCCAGGGGCCAGCAATGCCAAAAAGAATACTAAATAATTTAGATTAAACATTTATTTTCAACTAATTCTTTATATCTCTTAATATCCCCCTGGGTTTTGCGTCAATGAGGCTCCATTGGCCCTGTAGGTATCTATTTCGGCCTGGGGAATGGGTAACAAGTAATCCCTGGGGTTGTTGAATACCCGAATGGCATTTGGGAAGCGTGCATCGGTATTTAAATCATACTGGTCTTCAATTCCCGCATAAGACACAAAGCCATCCTCATCGATATGGGGTACATGTTGTGCGTTTGCTGGGTCCAGAATCCTTCCATATAGCCTTACAGGCATTACTTTGTCCGCAATCTGCCATCTTCTGATGTCGAAAAGCCGGAAACCTTCATTGGCAAATTCCACCTTTCTTTCCCTTTTGATCAAGGTTCTAAGGAAGGACTGATCCATGGAAGTAACCGCAGGATAGCTTTCCGTGTCCCCTTCAGAAACACCGTAGGCCCTGGCCCTGACTTTGTTTAAAGCCTCATGTACTGTGGCATCAATTTCATTCAATTCTATTTTTGCCTCTGCATAATTTAACAGCACCTCTGCATACCGCATCAATATAAAATCCGTATCACTCCAGAACCTGTTTTGAAGCTGGGATTCAACGTTTGTATATTTCTTCCATAGGTATCCGCAGAATGCTGCGGGCCAAATCACTACCCTAGAATCATTGTTTTGACCTCTGACAGATCCATCCACATTACGGACGACCAAGCTGTCCGGATGGCTTTCGAAAATAATACCTCCCCATTCACTTTGTGGAGTAATAATAGATGCCTTTAGTCTTGGATCCCGGTTTTCAAAAGGCCTGGTAGGGTCATATACAGTAGACTGGTCTATGGGTAGACCATCGGTAGCCTCATAACTATCAATCATGGATTGGGTGGGAACCACCACACTGAATGCGCCAAAATTCCTTGACCCTTGGGCAACAGCAAAATTGGGGACTGTTCCGAATCCATCCCTAAAGGGCATCACCATAATGGCTTCGCTAGTACCTTCACCCTGGGGGGTGAAAAGTTGCTCATAGTTGGGATGAAGGTTAAGATTTCCACCTTCTATTACCGCTAATGCCGAGGTTGCGGCTTCACTGTATCTTCCAGCATAAAGCGCAATCCTAGAATGCAGGCTAAGTGCGACATCCCTAAATACCCTGTTGGTTTCAGAGGCTGTAGTGGGTAAATGCTGAGCAGCCTCCTCCAAATCAGCAAGAATAATATCGATGACTTCCTCTTTATTTACCCGGGGCAATAATCCCTCCAATGGATTGGATATGATTTCGTCGGTAAAGGGCACATCACCAAATAGAAAAACCAGGTATTGGTAATAATAGGCCCTTAGCACCAGGGCCTCGTACTTAATTTGATTCAAACGTTCTTCGGAGACTACATCTGCGGCTCGATCTAAGTTGTTGATCAGGTTATTTGCTCTTCCTATACCTCTATACATATGGGTGTAAATAGAGAGAAAACCACCGGTATTAGCACTATGAGAACCGGCACCCAACTGGTCAAATCCTGCAAATCCCCCTCTAACCAATCCTATATCTGTGGCACCGTTATCCATATTAACCTGAACAGGAAGGTTATAACCTCCAAGCCAAACCAATGAGTTGTAAACCCCTGTCAATGCCAGATCTAATTCTTCTTCACTTGAGAAAAAAGTAGCATCTGTGGGTTCAGTGAGGGATTCCAGGTCAAGCAGGTCCTCACAAGCTGTGAAACCTAATAGCAAAATGATGAAATATATATGTTTTTTCATGACGTATTCAATTAAAAGGTTAAACTTGCCCCAAGGGTAAATACACGAGCAATGGGGAAGAAGGCCCCTGAGCTTCCATTTGGCGTCAATGGGTTGGTTCCAGGAGGAAGTCCGTTAAAATTGGCCAAATTTTGCACAGAAGTATAGACCCTTAAATTTCTAGCCTTTAAGGTTTCCTTAAAGGTCGGGAAATTATACCCTATGGTAAGGTTACGGATAGCCAGGTAGGAGGCGTTGAAGACCCAAACATCGCTGGCCCTTGCATCATTGCTGCCTGAGCTGGTGGGTAATAGAACCGGAATCCTGGCATTTGGTCTTTCAGGTGTCCAGGATTCTTCCACATGCCATTCCTGCACCTTGCCTGCATTCCACAGTGGCATTATAGCATCACCCTGTAACAACAAGTCCCTTCTACCCACTCCTTGAAACATGACCGCAAAGTCAAAGCCTTTGTAGTCAGCCGTTAAGTTTAAGGCATAACTATACCTTGGAAAAGGATCTCCTATAATTACCCTATCGTCTGGATTAATGACTCCATCCGGGGAATCGGGAACACCATCTCCACTGGTATCTACCGTGGGTTGATCCCTATACCGGATATTTCCAGGAAATACGGTTCCAAATTGGTTGGGAGCGTTATCAATTTCCTCTTGGTTTTGAAAAAAGCCCATGGACTGATAACCGAAAATGCTGTTAATAGGACTTCCTACCGTGGTAATGGCGTTTCCACTAATGATTTGACCTAACCCACCTAAATCCATCACGCGATTTTTTACATCTGAAAAGTTGGCATTAATACTGTAACTTAATTGACCAATGGCATCTCTCCAGTTCACGTTCACATCCACCCCCCTATTTTCCACCATACCTGCATTTTGTAGTGGGGCTGATAGCCCTAGTACTCTCGGGACAGGCAAGGCCAATAAAATATCTTTGGTGGACCTTACATAATATTCCACGGTAAAAGTCAGTTTATTATCAATCAGCCCCGCATCTAAGGCAAAATTTGCGGTTTCCGTAGTTTCCCACATAATGCCCCTGTTAGCCAGGACATTTTGTGCCGCTCCGGTAGCAACTCTGTCCCCAAATATAAAGTTGCTGGCACCTAATAAAATATTGGAGGTGTAAGGGAAATCACTTCCAATATTTTGATTACCCAATCTTCCCCAAGAAGCCCTTAGCTTAAATTCGGTGAAGAAATCCAATGGGCTGAAAAATGCCTCTTCCGTAAGTCTCCATCCTGCTGAAAAGGAAGGGAATATGGATACTCTGTTTTCCGGTGCAAACCTGGATGAACCATCCCTTCTGATATTTGCCTCAAACAGGTATTTATCTTGAAAGGAGTAATTAAACCGGGAGAAATAGGACACCAAACTTGAATGAGTGGCGCTGCCGCTATTTCTCATATTGGTTTCAGCACCCGCGTCCAACTGCTCAAAACGGTCAATGATAAAATCCGTCCTGGAAGCCCCAAACTGTTCCCAATTGGTCTTGATCATTTCATAGCCACCCAAAATGGTGAATTGATGATCATTTATCATCTTATTATAAGTCACCAAGCCTATCAGGTTATCCTCAAATATCCGGGTATTGGTGTTACTTAAAGAATTTCTATCTGGAACATTCCGGGTGGACCTGGAATCCCAATCGAGAATGGTGGTGTACATTTTGTTGAAATTCCTATCAAAAATATCCCTGTATTCCGGGGAGTAGGTAAAGCTAAAATTCAAGTTCTCTATGGGGGAATAATTTAATCGCATCAGCCCCCTGAAATAGTTGTTTTGTCTTCGGTTCAACCCACCGTCCTTTGCCGCCGCTATGGGATTTTGTCCACTCCATCCATCACCCCAGGATCCATCAGAGTGGATGGCCACTTGGGTAGGGTCAATTCTAAAGGCATCCAGAAAAATAGGGCCTAATCCTGCATTTGGCTCTGTGGTCTGTTCCTGGCTGAAATTTAGATCGAAGACCATAGTGAATTTCTCATTGATCTTAATGTCGGAATTGAACCTGCCATTGTAACGTTTGAAGTTGTAATTAGACACATTGGCACCTTGATCGGTGTAGGAGATGGAACCCATCAACTGAACGTTTTCCGTACCTCCGTTCACACTTAAATTATGGTACTGTTGGAAACCACTTTCGTCAAACAGTAAATTCATCCAGTCGGTGTCCGGGTATAGATCTGGATTAGTGGCCATGTTTTGTTGATAATTATTGATAATGGCCTCATCGGTGTTGGTTGCCCTTAAGAAATCAATGGCGCCCAAATAGGATGGTAGTGTTTGGGGTTCCTGCCAACCCACATTTGTATTATAGGAAACGGTCATCACTCCCTCTTTTCCTCGTTTAGTGGTAACTAGAATTACCCCATTCGAACCCCTGGAACCGTAAATAGCCGATGCAGCCGCATCTTTTAACACAGAAATGTTTTCGATGTCTGCCGGGTCTATATTATTTATGTTACCCTGAATCCCATCAATAAGTACCAGTGGGTCATTGGATGCTCCAAGTGAACCAACACCCCTTACCCTTAATGTGGCACCATCCGCACCCGGCCTACTGCTGGATTGTATGGCTGTCAAGCCCGGTGTCATGCCCACCAAAGCCTGGGAGGCTTGAAACACGGGCTGCCTGGCGATGGCCGCTCCATCTATGGATTCCACTGAGCCTGTCAGGTTTATCCTTCTTTGATCCCCATATCCCACCACTACTACTTCACTTAGGTCACTCATATCCGGGGATAAGGTCACATCTATTGTCGATTGTGATCCTACTCTAATCTCCTGGGCGAAGTATCCCAGAAAAGAAAAGACCAATATATCGTCTTGGCTGTTTACATTAATGCTATACTGACCATCCATATCGGTCACCGTACCACTAGAGCTCCCCTTTACCAAAATGCTGGCACCTGGCAGCGGGTTCTCGTTTTCATCCATGACAGTACCATTTACTGTCACGGATTGACCAAATGATAAATTGGCAAAACACAACAGGGTAATTACCAACCATCCTAGTATTGTTTTTCTCATAAATCAGTTATTTTGGTTACAAATTGTCATTATGCGACATTCGAAATTTAATTCTAAATTATCTACAATCAGCGTAACAATAAAGTGTTTATTAAGAAAAAATTGAAAATATTTATCGCAACCGTTATCGAAAACGTTTACAATTAAAATATCAATAACAAATTTGCATCATTATTAAGAATCCAGTAAATGGGGAGGTAGCAGAAACAGGGGGGTAATCATCGAAAAAAACTCGATGAATTGAGGGATTAAGTTGTTTAAGATAAATTGGATCCCATATTGCAGTAGACGAGTGATGAAATCGAGCCTGTCCTGACGGCAGTCAGGGCATGACAAAAACGTCACACAGTGGGACGCCCCCCCAATAGCTACGGGGCTATCGGGGCTAAGCGAGAATCCTCCCGATAGCTCGGGATGACCGCTGAAAAACAATGAAAAAGATGAAAATCCGATTAAATGTCCAATTGGGTCACTTTAAATTTGATGTCATTTATTTCAGAACCCTCTTAGGCATTCTTTAAAAATGATGCCATTGTAGATACTACCTCAAAGTCGGTATTTTTTACTTGTCTCCACGTTACCATTTAGGTTTCTGGCGGAAAACCAAAATGAAATCCCCTCTCCCGTTCCCTTAATGGGAATGGTGAATTCAAAGGGGTAATTTTCCTCCTTCAAGCTTTGGACATTACCTTGCTCATCCTCATAAAACAAAGTAACGCTGGAAAAGCGAGCATCATCCTCCTGCAGATAAATATACCCCCTCCGATCGTATTCTCCCAGATTGATCACCATGGCCCGTCCATTACCAAAATCAAATTCCAATAGGTGATTTTTGGAAGCTGGCACTTTCGACAATATTTTTTGCTGAAATCCCACCTTTGGTGAAAGTCCTTCCACCCTGACCGCTGTAATACCATTTCCAGGCACCTCTACCTCTAAAGAGGACACACTTACTTTAGAGGCTTTTCCCTCGTCTGAAAGAACGTCTATTCCTTCAATAGAGCCAATGGCCCATTCAGGGCTAACTTTTACAGTGGAAGTTACGGCCTCTTCAGATTGGTTCATAAAAGCTAAAAAAAGTCCGCCTTGATTATACCCCGATAGGTAGTTCAATTCCGGATGGGAAACAGTCAATAAATTTTTTGGCATCCACAGGTGCACTCCATCCTCTTCATAAAATTCCCCCGGTTTACTACCGTAAAATTTATTTTGCAGATATGCATATCCCTCGATATACTCCGACGGAAAATCGATCTTCCCCTCCGACCTAACAAACGCATCTGTGACTAAATAATCCAACAACATACTGGCCATGGGCAGAATGTGATTATAATGGAAGGAATTTACGCTTAACGCTTTATGTTCCCGCAGGGGATAATCAGGCTTTTCATAAGCCGTAGTGCGTGCGGTATTAATATGGTATCCCGGAAAGTTTTGATAGCGGCCAATAATCGCTGATTTGGCAACTTCCTTTAAAAATGGATCATCGGCGTAGTATCCCAAACGCAACATCCACGGAGCATAATTAGCCATAAAAATAGCCCGGTGACCTTGGCTGGTACCGGAAGACTCAGGAGTCAGTCCAATTTCAGAAAGTCTCCATGCTTCCACCTCTTCCTCCGGAAAATACATCTGCTCATGGCCTTTTGAATTCAGGTACCAGTAAAGCGGAGCTTTACCGCCCTCGTTTACCAAAATTTGGGTATCCGGGATTTCAGGTGACATCCAGGTAAACATGGTATATCGCCTGGCACCATCTTGGGCTGCCTCTAAGTACCGTTTGTTTTGCGTGATTTCATATAATTCGGTCAGATCCACCCACCTGTGGGTAAACGCATTCCAGAAAAATGATCCCGGGGAATACGGATCCGCAAAATCCGTCTGTTTGGTTTCGATCCTTTTCTGGAGGTATTCGTCTGCACCGGAAATGGCCAGTTCAAGGTATTTTTCATCCTTGGAGGCCTTGTACAAATGCAAGGCATTAACCCATGAATCTCCCTTTTCTGCAACATCAAGATTTCGGATACGACTCCCCGCAAATTCCTTTTTTGCCAATTCCAGGAAAAACTCATTGGAATGGCCAAGTATGTTATATAACGAGGTGAGTTCAGAAACTGGAGCTATAGGACCGGTCATGCTTCTGGATGGATGCTGAATTTTCTGTTCGGGGTCAAGCGAAAAAAGAAATTTTTCCCTGGACAACATGTACTCCAACGTAGGATAGGCTCTCTGTTCGAACATCGCCGCGTCATCCATCACGATGGCCAATTCCAAGGGATTCAAACTGGAAACATTCTTTACCGCACCCGGTACATCTGTGGAATAGGCAAACCCCTTTAGTGAATCAATAAACCAAGCATAATCAGACATGGAATAGTCCACCATATTTTCAAAGGTCCGGTTCAGTGATATCGTCTCATTTTTCCTGTAATTCCTGAAACCAAAATCACTTCTCGCAATATTTTCGTAGGCTTCATGGATTTTTCCGGGTTCAATCACGAAATAGGATTTAAATTGAAAGGTCTCCCCAGTTTTCATCTGGGACCCTACACCTCCCGGTACCGGGGCGAATAACTGAGGCTGGGCTTTTCCTTCCCCGTTCCTAACCATTACCCCAAATCTACTGTTCGTGGACAAGGGCAAAGGATCAAAAGGAAACTCCTCTGAGGCAGCCATTACCCCAAGGGAGTGTGTACCGTCATGGACTAAAGCCGTAGGAATTGGACAGCGAAAAGCCAAGGTAATAATGGGGCTTTCCGGAAATCTTTTTTCCTGCCAAATCAGCGGCTGCCATATTTCTGCTACCTCAGAAAGCGAAAATTCGGGCGCACCGGTATATCCAACGGAGAAAAATCCGTCTTTCTTAGGTTTGAGTTGAAATGTAATGGAGGGATTCCTGCCTTCCAAATCTGCTATTTGTCCCGAAAAATCGAACCACTCATGATCATCAAAAATAAGTCGGATTATTCCTTCCGTCATTTCCATTTTTGAAGCACTGATAGAAAAGACAGTTCCTGCATTGAATGGATTGGAGCTTCTTTCGGCTGCCTCACCTTCTAGAATAGCATCATCAAACCCATCTCCTACCGAACTTTCACTTCTTTTCACTTCAT
>PXCO01000342.1 GCA_003565295.1 Cyclobacteriaceae bacterium | reverse complement strand
ACGGAGGATAAACCCTTCATTTGGCTAAAAAAAATTACCTTAGCCCTGAGTTTACAACTTTATGAAAGAAAAAAAAGCAACAAAGGGCATTTCCCTATCCAAGGTTTTTAAAACCATAATCTGGCCACGGAAAAAGCAAATTTTTATTGGATTGGGGTTGATCGTAATTAGCAGATTTTCAGGCTTGGTGTTGCCCTGGGCAAGCAAATACCTGATTGATGATGTCATACCCTCTAATGATTTTGAGTTGTTGAAATGGCTGATCATCGCCGTTGCCGCAGCTGTCACCATACAAGCGGTCACCTCCTTTGCACTTACCCAGATTTTGAGTGTGGAAGCCCAGCACCTTATTGCAAAGTTGCGGGCAAGGGTGCAGGGGCATATCTTAAGACTCCCTATTCGGTTTTTTGACTCTGCCAAGACCGGTGAGTTGGTTTCCAGGGTGATGACCGATGTGGAAGGAGTCCGAAATTTGGTAGGGACTGGACTTGCACAAATGGTTGGTGGGGTGCTCACTTCCTTAGTTTGCCTTGTTTTATTGATAACTATAAGTCCTATGCTAACCGTATATGTGCTGCTTCCTGTGGGTATTTTTGGGTTGATTTCCTTAAAGGCTTTTGGTAAAATTCGGCCCATTTTCCGAGAAAGGGGAAAGATCAACGCAGAAGTGACGGGAAGGCTTACGGAAACCTTAGGGGGCATTCGGGTGATCAAGGGCTTTAATGCAGAATCTCAGGAAATTAAAACATTTGAAGAAGGGGTCAACCGTCTCTTTTTGAACGTAAAAAGTAGCCTTACCGCCACAAGTTTTGTCACCAGCTCCGCAACTTTTTTGTTGGGATTAGCATCTGCCGGAATAATGGGCATTGGGGGATACATGATCATGGATGACACCCTTACTTTTGGCGATTTTGTGGCCTTTACCCTATTATTGGGCTTTATGATTGCGCCTATTGTTCAAATGAGTAATATTGGCAGCCAACTTACGGAGGCTTTCGCAGGGCTGGACCGGACCGAGGAATTAATGAACCTCCCCCTAGAAGAGGATCCCGGAAAAAGGAATATCATCTTGCCTTCCATCAAGGGGGAAGTAGTGTTTGAAAATGTCAGCTTCGGCTATGAAGAAGGAAAAGCCGTGGTCCAGGACCTCAGCTTCAAGGCAGCTCCAGGTACAGTTACCGCTCTTGTTGGTAGTTCGGGGTCTGGCAAAACCACCATCTCCGGACTGGTGGCTTCTTTTTTGGTGCCCAATGAAGGACAAGTTCTGGTAGATGGGCATGATTTGAGTTTGGTAAACCTGGAAAGCTACCGGAGCCAACTTGGGGTGGTTTTGCAGGATGACTTTCTGTTTGAAGGTAGTATTCGACAAAACATCTTGTTTCCAAGGCCTGATGCGGGAGAAGAAAAGTTAATGGCTGCCGTAAAAGCTGCCTATGTGGATGAATTTTCGGATAGGTTTGAGTCTGGCCTTGATACATTAATTGGGGAACGTGGGGTGAAACTCTCCGGTGGTCAACGGCAAAGGCTGGCCATTGCTAGAGCCATTCTTGCAGATCCCCGGATTTTGATTTTAGATGAGGCCACTAGTAATCTGGATGCAGAAAGCGAGAACTTTATTCAGGCCAGCTTGAAGCATTTAATGAAAGGGAGAACCACTTTTGTAATCGCACATAGGTTAAGTACCATAAGACAGGCCGATGAGATTTTGGTAATAGAGAAAGGAAAAATTGTGGAGAGAGGCAAGCACGAAACCCTTATTCAAGAAAAAGGAAGGTATTTTGACTTATATACCTATCAAGCCAGGATATAATTTGCTTTGAAAAACACATTTGTCTTATTGCTATTGAGTAGGTTATTTTGTATTTTTTTATTACTATCGTCACAGGTTGTGGAATTATCCACGTTAAAGAGTTGGGGGAAATACCTCATTTTCCCGAAAAGTAAGTAATATCCTTCCTAACTATGTGGCAGGGTTTATGAGGGAATGTTAATTAATAATCAGAAGCTCAAATACAATGTATATCCTTTGGTTTTTATGTATGTCATTCTGGTTTCAAACCGATCGTTTTGAAGAAGCCAGGCATAGGATGGTTTCCGAGCAATTGGCCAAGAGGGGCATTAAAGATAAGGCTGTTCTGGAGGCCATGAAGAAGGTACCCAGGCACTTACTCGTGCCAGAAAGCCAAAGGGAAAATGCCTACCTTGACAGGCCTCTACCTATAGGACAAGGACAAACCATTTCCCAACCCTACATTGTGGCCATGATGACTGAGGAAATTAAGCCTACCTCAGACATGAAAGTGTTGGAAATTGGTACTGGGTCGGGTTACCAAGCGGCAGTATTGGCAGAACTGGTGGATCAGGTCTTTACCATAGAAATTGTTCCAGAATTGGGAAACAAGGCAAAAGCAGATCTGAATGAACTAGGTTATGACAATGTGAATGTGAAAGTTGGAGATGGGTATGAGGGATGGCCTTCCAATGCCCCCTTTGATGCCATCATTGTCACTGCAGCCCCGGAGGAGATTCCCCAACCACTAATTGATCAATTGAAAGAGGGTGGCCGCATGGTCATTCCGGTGGGTCCGGTCGGGAAGACCCAAGAGCTGTTATTGGTGGAAAAGAAAGATGGAGAAATTCATAGGACCAAAAAAAGTTTGGTGAGGTTTGTCCCCTTTACCCGATCTCCTGCTGATGATTAATTCACGGTTCCTTTCTTTAACAAAAGGGAAAATCTTACCTCCTTCGTGGTAACATCATGCCAGTGGGTCATCAATTTTCCCCTTAGCTCAGGAAGTGGTAAATATCCGGGTCTGACCTTGAACTTTTGAACTGAAGAAAAGGTGACAAGGTAGGGCCTTAAGTTGCCAAGTGTCTTTGTCTAGCGTCGAGTTTAACCTGTTTTCCAGCCCAGGGGAGGCTATCTCCCCAAAGGGAAAACAAGTCCTTGTTACTCATCATTCCACCGGAGCACCATGGACTTCTATCCAATCCAACCTACTACTGGCCTGGCTTATTCCTCCCCTCATTCCATCCGTCACACCTACTTTGAGCACATGGGACAGATCAGGCTTTTCCATCGGTTGGGTTTCGTATATTCCGTTCATTTCAAGTTTTCTCCAATCCAAATCTGCCAAAATAAAGGTGGAAGTTTCCCAATCCTTGGTGGCCGCACTCCCCTGTTCACTGATCAACCAGGTACCATCCCTTAATTCCAGAATTATTCTAAGTATTCTGAACCCCGATTGTCTTGACCGCCAAACAATCTTTGATTCCTTAGCACTTAAATCAAATTTCATGTCCTTGTGGGACAGTGCCATTGCCCAATTGTTCTCACATGTCCCGGACCAAATATAAAAAGGGTCATTAGGAATTTCGGGGTGATGGCTCTTCTTGAGTTGCTCCTTTGCTTCACCATACAGGTGTAGCATTAACTTTTGGTGCTGAAGGTGTTTTTGGGTTACAGGGGTTTCCGCAGGTATTTCTTTCCAATCTTCCCGAAAGAGGAGCTCCGGTTCCAGCTGAGCAATGACCGCATGTGAATGAATGAAAAGGAAAATTAAAATACTGCCCAGAAGTCTCCTTTTATTATTTTTTTTTGCTATCATTTTGTTGTGCAATTTTATTGTCTGGCGCTTGAACGACTTGCTTAATCCTTTGAAATTCTTAACCTTATTCTATTTTGCGCACAATTCTTGAAAAATATTTCAATTCTATCAACGACTGTGGGCCAAAATTTTCCATTAAACTATGAAATAAAAAGTTGTAAACAAATTGGTTTTTATTTACTTTAGACTTCCTACATTCCTCAATAACCCAAAATAATGCAAGAATACGCTTCCATAAGTGATTTACAATTATGGCAACTTGTGCAAAAAGGTGACCAGAGGGCCTTTTCTTTTATTTACAACAGCTATGCTACTGATTTATTCAAGTATGGATTAAAACTAGTAGCTGAAAAAGCTATTGTTGAGGATGTTATACATGATTTGTTTGTGAAATTTTGGTCATGCAGGGATGGGATTTGTATCAACAGTTCCATTAAGTATTATTTGTTTTCCAGTTTTAGGAGACAAATGATAAGAGAATTGAAATTTGAGGAGCTGAGAGGGGACGGTATTCATGAGGATCAGTTGGAAGAAATATGGGAACAGTCTTTCCAGGAAATATTGATTGAAAACCAAATCACCCTGGAATCCCATGCCAAATTGAAATGTGCGCTTGAGGCCTTGAGCAATAGGCAGAAAGAGGCGATCTACCTGAGATTCGTCGAAGAGCTGAGTTATGATGAGATTTCAGAAATTATGGGTATCCAAGTCCCTTCTTTGTATAATTTAATATTCAAATCCCTTAAGTTTCTTAAAAATCATTTATTGCAAAACAATTTTTATCTGAAATCACTCCTTTTAATATTTTTTTTCAAAACATTATTTTAAATAATTATTATTATCGTAAATAAATTTTTATTTTACATAATTTCGCAAAGTTTTTATTTTTTTTTGATTAGATGCAAACTGATCCGTCCTCTTATATGTAGAAGGACAAGACTAACCACACTTGAAAAAATCGTTTGAAAACATAGAGGATTTTCTGTCGGATGCTTCCTTTAAGCATTGGGTACTAAAAAAGGCGCCAGAAAGCGGGACATTTTGGAAGGAATGGCTTAAACAACATCCTGAAAAGGAGGCTTTATATAAGGCTGCTGAAAGTCTTCTGCTTAATATGGTTCCTGACACGGGAAACTGTGAAAGCAACGGCAAAAGTCGACTGGAAGCCCGAATTTCATCGAGTATCCGCAACAAGGAGGTAAAAAAGCCAATTGGTGATAAGGTTTCATTTCCAAAGGCCTCTCATTTCCTGCTTTCTTTTATGATTTGCCTTATTCTGGCAGTACTGGCAACAGAGCTAGAGCTCCTTCCGATAGGCAATCAAGCTGATAATGAAGAGGAAGTCTCAGCAAAATGGATCACAAAGACCACCCTGCCAGGTCAAAAAAGTAAAGTCCACCTCAGTGACGGTAGTACGATTACCTTAAATGCCGCCTCAGAAATCAAATACAAGGAAGGATTTGGCATTTCCCATAGGGATATTTGTTTAAGTGGGGAAGCTTTTTTTGAAATCGCCAAAAATGATACGCTTGCATTCAACGTATATGTAGATGATTTGGTCACCACAGCACTGGGAACATCTTTCAACATCAATTCCTATGACAGACCCTCTGTGCTAGTCCAGTTGGCTACCGGGAAAGTAAAAGTCCGTTCACTTTCCACCTCTCAGGAATTTCCACTTATCCCTGGGGAACAAATTAAGCTGTCAAATGATCAATTACTAAAATCCCAGTTCAATCTTGCCAACTCCTTTTTATGGAAGGATGGCATTTTGCTATTTGAAAAAATGCCTTTGAGCAAGGTCATCAAAGAATTGGAAAGATGGTATGGACGGGAAATTTCTCTGACCGGGGTTAATGGCAAAGACCCCTTGGTTACTGGCCGTTTTGAAAACGACTACCTCAGCAACGTATTAGAGACAATCAGTTTCTCCGTTCCCTTGACCTATAGGATTGAGGATAAGCAAATTTTGGTGCATTTAAAAACCAGATAAGATTCAACAGATAAAACCTGATGCCTATGTAAATACCAATCAAAACTAAAGGGCCAATGCTGGAACATTGGCCCAAAACGGATAGCCAGTTTATCAGGCGAGCTATCCAAGTTCAATTATTCCCATTCATTTCAGGAACAATAAACCTTATAAATTTATGAAAAATGTAATACAAAAAGCACTTATGATAGGTAAATACTATCTGTATGGGTTTTTTCTGCAAATTTCACTTTTAAACATGATCTATGCAGACCCCAGCAATGCCCAAAATAGTCTTGATCTCAAGGAAGTTAGGGTCAATATTACCTTGGAAGATGCAAGTCTTTCCAAAGTTTTTGCCACTATTCAGGATCAAACTGGCTATTCTTTTTTTTACAGGGATCGTCTTATCGATAAGATAGGTCTCGTATCTGTGCATGCACCGGACAGTCCTTTGGAGGATGTCCTGTTGCAACTTTCCGGAAAATACAGGCTTTCCTTCAAGCAGGTAAATAATAGAATAAGCGTCAGGGAAATGCCTCCAAATGAATCCAGAGAAGTGGTTACTACCAATCAAGAGATGGACCGGACTATCACGGGGATAGTCAGGGACGAAGAGGGAGAATCCCTACCCGGGGTTAACATTCTTCTGAAAGGGACAACCACGGGAGCAGTAACGGATCTGGATGGAAGGTACACTATTCAGGTTCCCGATGAGGGCGCCGTTTTGGTTTTTTCGTATATAGGCTTCGACACGCGGGAAATTAATGTTGGCAATTCCAACGTTGTTGATGTAACGCTGCAAGCAGACACCCGGGCCTTGGATGAAGTGGTTGTCATCGGTTATGGGGAAAAAAGTAGAAAGTTAATGACTGAATCCATTGGTACTGTGGGCTCGGAGGAAATTGCCCAGGTGCCTATCGCATCCGTGGATCAGGCCATCCAAGGAAGGGTCTCCGGTGTACAGGTGACCTCAGTGGATGGTACTCCCGGTGCTCCAGTTGCCATAAGGATTAGAGGTGTAGGTACAGTGGGCAACACACAACCCCTTTTTGTTATAGACGGAGTACCCGTAGGCAATAATGCAGATGCCACCACCAACCCTTTGGCCACTATCAATCCTTCGGACATTGAAAATATTTCAGTGCTTAAAGATGCCTCAGCCGCTGCAGTATACGGGGTAAGGGCAGCAAACGGCGTAGTCTTGATCACTACCAAGCAAGGGAAGAAAGGGAAACCTTCGGTGCAGTTTGAATCTTATTACGGAGTGCAGCAGATACCAAGGTTCAACGCATACAACTCCACGGACGAATACATAAGTTTGACCCAAGAGGCCTATGACGCTTTCAATACACAAAACAACCTTACACCCGCAGATCCTGAATTTCAATTTCTTCACCCCGACTTGCAACCCGGCAGTCCAGCCTTGGGCAGAAGCAATGAATTAGCATGGAGGGAGGCTGCCCTGAATACAAATGCGCCTATCCAAAATCATAACCTGAGTATTTCTGGTGGAGGAGATGGCTACAATTATTTTGTGTCAGGCGGCTATTTCAACCAAGAAGCAACAGTAAATAGGTGGGAATTGGACAGATACACCTTTAGGGTGAATACTGATTTTAATATCAACAAACGACTGAGAATCGGTCAGACCTTCACCATTTCCTATCAGGAGGTAAACAGGGGAATGAACGGTGGTGGAGATGGGTTTTTGCTTCAAAATGCGAAAACCATGCCCCCCTTCTTCAATATCTATGAGGATCCCATGAACCCCATCCCAGGTAACCGCTATGGGTATGATGGTAACCATGACCTTGCCGGCCTGACCATTGGCAACCAAGTTGGGATCAACGAGATAGTGGATCGTGTGGACCGAAGAACCAGGGTATTGGGAAGTGTATTTGCGGAGCTTGAAATCTTAGATGGTCTATTGTTTAGATCTGCAGCATCCCTGGATTTAATCCATGGAAGGAACGACGACTGGCGTCCAGAATACCTGGTGGCAGAAATGGGACTGGATCGTCCCGGGAATCTATATAATGATTCAAGAAGTGAGAGCTATACCCAGGTGTTCACCAACACCCTGAACTATAATAAGACTTTTGGAAGGCATAATATAGACTTATTGGGTGGGCTCGAATACCAAAATCTTCGTAGTTCAAGCCTGGCCGTTCGGGGCTCGGACTTTATCAGTACAGACCCTAATTTCTACAGGGTGGTACTCAACGGACGGGGTGACCCAAATATAGGTGGAGGAGCTGGACAGTCGGCTTTCGTGGGCTATATAGGCAGAGCAAGTTATAACTTTGACGATAAGTACTTACTGACAGCAACAGTAAGGAGAGATGGGACTTCCACCTTTTCACCTGTGGATAATCGTAGATGGGGCACATTCCCTTCATTCTCCGGGGCCTGGAGAGTGAGCGAGGAGCCATTTTTCGCCAAAGGTACAATCAGTGACCTGAAGATCCGTGGTAGTTGGGGCCAGCTGGGAAACTCCAATACAGCGGCATTTCCCCATGTCTTCCGGGTGTCTACCACACCTGATTATGCACTTGGCGGCAGCAATACCGTACAGGCACCTGCACCCATCAACTTTGTCAATGAAGATGTGGTTTGGGAAACAGTACAAACTTTGGATTTTGGTTTTGATGTTTCCTTTTTCAATGATAAGGTGAACATCTTAGCCACCTACTATGAGCGGACCACCAAAGATTTTCTTTTTTCCCTACCCCTACCGAGTTTGACTGGTTTTGGGTCTACTCCTGTAAACCTGGGAACCGTTAGCAACAAAGGGATAGAACTTGAAATTGGGTACAACCATCAATTTGCCAATGGACTGAATATGCAGCTTAGCGGTAATATTACCACAGTGAGAAACAGACTGGAAGAATTGGCTCCTGGTTTGGAGGAATTCACGGCTTCGGATATTTATAGAACTGCCATTGGCTACCCCATAGGTTATTTCTTTGGGTATCAAACGGCGGGCATTTACCAAACCCAGGAAGAAATTGATGCCAGATTTACAGGTGGGTTTGAAGATGCCCTTTCACCTCAAGGTCCAAGGCCTGGAGACGTGATTTTCCAAGACGTTAACGGTCCGGGAGGTGAAGGCCAACAGTTTTCTGGGGAACCCGATGGTATGATTGATTTCAACGACCGTACCTATTTAGGGAAAACAATCCCTTCCTTCTTTTATGGCATGAGTGCCAACCTTTCTTATAGGAATTTTGATATGTCAATGCTTTGGCAAGGGGTGGGTGATATTCAAATTTACAATGAGGTGAGGAGAAGTGGTCTTAACCTTGGCGGAGCAGGAAGGAACATGCTAGTAGAAACCCAAGAAAGATGGACAGGACCCAACACAAGTAATTCTATCCCCAGAGCCATTTCGGGAGACCCCAACCAAAACAACAGGTTTTCGGATAGGTTTGTGGAAAATGCTGGATTTTT
>PXCO01000021.1 GCA_003565295.1 Cyclobacteriaceae bacterium | reverse complement strand
GAAGTGCCTTGGTGGAATACTTGGGTATAGATACCCTCGAAAAACTTTCCCAATATTCCGAAAAAGAAATATTAAGCCTTCATGGTATGGGAAAAGCCAGTATGCCCATTTTGAGAAAAGCCTTGGAGGAAAATAAGAAGTGAATCAAAAATGGAGAATTGAAAATGGAAAGTTGAGAATTGACCGCTAAATTACGGGTAATTGGCCTTTTTAGTGGATTGCCATTATTAATTTCAATGATCATTCAACACCTTATGCCTATGCACCCGTTTAAACCCAAAAATTACAATTCGGTTTCACCATACCTCATTATTGAGGGTGCGGACCGCTTTGTTGCCTACAGTGGAAATTCCTAATTGTGGAAAACGCCATTGATATTTATGTGGGGCTGATCGCCCTCTTTTTTACCCTGCTTGGCATATGGATAGCTACGCAGCTTACCAAGCCTAGGGTGGAAAAAGTCATCGTAGAGAAAGAAATCCTACTTCCACAGAAGGAAGGTTTTACCCTTGACCAAACAGAACTGGAAAAACTAAACCTGACCAACCGGGAATACGAGGTACTCCAATTAATTGCGAGAGGACATAGTAATGCTGATATAGCCAATTCACTGTTTCTTTCATTGAGCACGGTAAAGACCCATACCTCTAATTTATTTGTGAAGATGGACGTGAAAAGGCGTACCCAAGCAATGGAAAAAGCAAGAAGACTTCAAATAGTGGATTAATTAATGGGCACTTTGGTAGGAATCTCTATTGGACACCAAGGTATTGGTACTAAAGTATGAGGGAGAATTTGAGCTTCAGGCCTAATTTTGAGGCCAGGCAAACGGACTAGTGTCACTTTAGTAATATTTTGACGGTGTGTTTCCGGCAGAGTGACCTGTTTACTGCGGATATACTCTGCGTATATCTGAGAGATCTAAAGGAGATATTTAGACATAGTTTGGTTAATATTAATCTAAATATGAAGAAAAACATTTGGGTTTTTGGAGTGATCCTGGGTTTGGTCTTGTGCATCCCTTGGCTGATCATGGTCAATATGCTTTATACCAACCCAGAGTTTGAAAGCAATGACCTGCTCGGGTACATCATCCTTTTGGTGATTTATTCATTGGTCTTTTTTGGCATAAGGAATTATAGGGAAAAAGAGTTGGGAGGCAAAATTTCCTTTGCCAGTGCTTTTAAGACAGGGGCACTCATTACCCTGGTTGCCGGAAGCATCTATGTGCTTGCCTGGTTGATATTCTATTACTTGGTAGTTCCAGATTTCATGGAGGTTTATACCCAACATGTTTTATATCAGTGTACTTCAGAGGAAGATTTGGCTGACAAAACCAAAGAGATGGAAACCTTTAACCAACTTTACGAAAACCCACTTTTCGTAATACTAATCACTTATACCGAAGTAATACCCATTGGTTTGGCGGTAGCTCTGGTAAGCGCCCTGGCTTTAAGGAAGAACAAAAACCACGATGAATCATGAGTGTGAAAAATATCCTATCCGAATTGCAAAGCCTTGGAAGCGAAAAAATGAAGGAGCACAATAAAAAACGTGGTGCTACTGCTGACAATCAGTTTGGGGTAAAAATGGGGGACATCCGAAAAGTCGCCAAAAACCATAAAAAAGCGGACAAAACGCTGGCCTTGGAACTTTGGCAAACCCACATAATTGAAGCGCAACTTCTTGCCATCCTGTTCTTAAAACCAGAAGAATTATCCATTTCAGAGATGGAAGAATTAGTCGTTTCCATTAGTTTTGAAAACGTTGCGGACTGGTATAATGCCTACTTGGCCAATAAGCACCCGGAAAAAGATCAACTCCTGGAGATGTGGATGAATCTGGATAATAAATGGGCACAGCGGACAGCATGGAGCATACTGGCAAGTAAAATCATCAAAGATGCAGGAGACTTGGATCTACATCAATTATTGGATCAAATCGAAAATGAAATGCCCAAAAGTCAAGCAGAAGTTCAATGGACCATGAATTTTGCACTGGCACATATAGGTATTTATCATCCAGAGCATAGAGAAAAAGCCATTGCGATTGGGCACAATCTCGGAATATACAAGGATTACCCTGTTCCCAGGGGCTGCACTTCACCCTATGCCCCAATTTGGATCAGTGAGGTGGTGAAAAAGCAGGAAAAATAAGCTTAAATTAGCTAAAAATCTCAAAACCAATAACCTGCACCTTAAATCAAATGTACTATGAAGATTTTAAAAGTGATCCTTGTGGTAGTGCTCATCCTAGTGGCCATACCCCTGTTAATAGCTGTTTTTGTGGAGAGAAACTATTCGGTGGAGCGGGAAATCACCATTGAAAGGCCGGTGAAAGAAGTCTTTGATTATATCAGGTATTTAGAAAACCAGAACAAATACAGTAAATGGGCGGGGATGGATCCGGAAATGAGGACAAGCTTCAGCGGCACGGATGGCCAACCGGGATTTGTATCTGCCTGGGAAAGCGATGACCCCGAGGTGGGCAAAGGAGAACAGGAAATTCTTTCCATCACGGAGAATGAAAGGGTAGATTATGAGCTCAGGTTCGAGGAGCCATTTGCCTCTACCAGTCAATCATGGATGACAACCTCCCCCATAGATGAAAACAGTACCAGGGTCACCTGGGGTTTTTCGGGGCACATGCCCTACCCCACCAATATTTTTCTCCTTGTACTGGACCTGGAGGAAATGCTAGGTGAGGATTTTCAAATAGGCCTGGCCAATTTGAAGGCTATTTTGGAGCAGCAATAAAATGAGTGAAAGGAAAATTGTGAAATGGAAAGTTGAAAATTGAAAGTTGAAAGTTGAAAATCTGGAAAAACCTTATTCAAGTCGCTTCAAATTGATCTTAGTGGTTTTGACGATAGAAGCTAGTATTTTGATAATTTCTTCAGTTTTAGAAAAAATTGGCTCAAATTCTTCAGTACAAATATATCCGGTTTCTTTCATTAGAATTAACCAATAGCTAGTTTCATTCGCTTCTTTCAAGGCAATATTCATTTTATGGAGAAAATCTGCTTTAGACTCAGCATGTTCAGCCTCCCTTATCAAGGCACCGATAGCGGTAACCGAACGGAGTATTTGCTTTGATAACACATATTATCTTTTATCCACTGATAAACGCTGATATAGTCTTACAATATCTATAGCAAAAGATAAACTCCTAGCCTTAATCGAATTCTCCGTTTTCATAATGGATCCTTTAATTTTCAATTCTCCATTTTCAACTTTCAATTAATTAATGCCAGGGAAAGGCATAGGTAGGCGAGTTTTGAAACCGCTGCATCTCAATTTCCAATTGCACCACCGATCCCGGGGCTATTTCTGCCTGAAAAAACTTGTGGTCAACTGTATCAAACTGATAGGGGTATTTAATCACCTGCTTGACCCGTTTTATATGATGTTCCCCAAACATCCCTCCCTGCACAATCACCTTCCTGGTGGCCGTAGGGTGCAGGTTCACCAAGGTAAGTGTTACCCCTCCATTTTGAATGCCATGTATCAAAGCAGCCATATCTTCAGGCAGCCCTGGCCTTTCCCTTTCAGGATCAAAATACCGCAGGCTGGTATGCAACAGGCCTCCATGGTAAATGTGATTTGGCGCGCCCAACATGGTCTGTACCAGACCCTCTAAAATCACCGGGTTTCTCTGTTGCCAATGGTGTACGTCCTGGTGATGAGGACTGGAGGTATCTGTCCTTATTTTTTCTAGCCTGTCCTGCATTTCCTTATAATTGGCCCTGAGCATCTGTGTTGGATAATCCGGAGCGGCACCATCCAAAAACCCAAGCCAGGTTGCAGTATTCCTCTCTTCTCCTTTACCTTTTACGTAACGTAATTCACTCCATTCTTCTGGGTTGACCAGTTCTTTTGCCCTTTGCCAATCCTTGTCCGTCCGTGACATGTACCATAAATGGGTGGGGTAAAAGGCTTGCAAGGGCCTGAAATCATACCATCCTCTTTGGTCGTACCTATGAGGAATAAGTACTTTTCCATCCTCCATTTTGGCTTCCTTGCTTACCGCATCTATTACCGAATAAGGTAAATCAAGATAAGAGCTATCCCCACTTAACAGGTAGGCATTGGATGCGCCAATGGTGGTGGCTTCCAATTTATTCCTTAGCCCATGCGGCCATTTCCATCCATAATACCCTCCCCACCAGTTACCTCCCATATGCTCGCCTATCTGCCCCGATAGCCCTACATTATCCGGAATGATGCCATCGTTAGCTTCTACCCTATCCATCCAGGCCTCCACATAGGATAGCACCCAATCCTTATATTTATCATCGCCGGTGTACATATAAGCATTCAACATCATACTGGTTGAAGCCAGATTTAGGGGTACGTCCCCTTTCATCATGCGTTCATTCAGGGCGTTAAGGATGTGTTCGAATTTATCGTCCACATTCCAGTCCTTACCGGATGTCACACCAGGAATGTCATCGTAGGGCAGGGGATAATTGGCCAAAATAGGCCTATGGGTCACCCAATCCTCTGCGGTATTGATAAATCGTGGGCCTAGACTCCCATTGAGGGGGGAGCGGATAATTTTGTGGGTGTCATCAAAATTAGAGGTCTCAGTACCATCATCGAAATACAAATCGGCAAACCGTATAGCCCTGTCCCTCATCTTTTTATCGGTGGGATCCGAAAGGCCGAAAAAATAAAATTTGGTGTACGCCTCTCCATGGTGCATCCAATCATACCCTGCATCAAACTCATCCACGATCTGACCATATTCCGTAAATTGCCTGGTCACCCCTTCCCAAAGGTGCCTGGCAAGGTCATCAATCTCCTTGGGGCCTCCCAGGGCATAATAGAGGGGGAAATTATAAAAACTCTCATACCCATCGTCCGACCCGTCCATCCCCGGCCATTCATCCCTCCATATAATTGTCCCATCTTCCCGGGTATATTTTTCCACAAACTCCATGGCCGCAGGGTACAAGGCCTGCATCAATTGACGCTGCATTAAGGCCCATTCCGGGGGAGAACCGGGTGATTCGTAAGGGAAAGATTTAAGATTAGTAATTTGGGACTGGCCAAAACTGAATGTGGCAGCTAGCAGAAAAAAAGGAAGTAATTTAAGCATAGGATAAAGTCATATTGGGTTAGCAAGCAAATGGCTCTTAGCAATTTAATAAGCAACACCCAAAACTCCTAAAAACAAACTGGAATTTAAACCAAAGCCCCGGCAACTGTGGCCGTCATCAAACAGGCCAGGGTTGCGGCCAAAAGTGCCCTCATCCCCAATTTGGAAAGATTCCCTTGTTGGTTTGGCGCTATGCTGCCTATGCCCCCCACCTGAATGGCGATGGAACTGAAATTGGAAAAACCGCAAAGTGCATAGGTGGCAATCACCACTGACTTATCGGAAAGGGCGTTGATTTCTTTAAGTTCTGCCAAACCCAAATATGCCACAAATTCATTGATCACCGTTTTTTGACCCAAGAGGGATCCCACCGCCAGGGTGTCTTTCCATTCTACCCCAATCACCCAGGCAAAAAGCCTGAAAATTTGACCCAGGATGTACTCCAGCGAAAAACCATCAAACTGTCCCCTTGTGGAACTAATGATCAGTTCATTTAGCCCTGTGTAGTGTCCGATTATTCCGCTGAGTAGGTAATTAACAGCTGCTATTACCGCGATAAATGCCAATAGCATAGCCCCCACGTTAAGGGCTAATTTCAGTCCCTCCCCTGCTCCCCTGGACATGGCATCGATAAGGTTCACGTCAGTTTTACTGGCATCCATTTCCAAACTATCATTAATCGCTGCACGGTTTGGTTCAGGGATGATGATCTTCGCCATCACTATGGCCGCAGGGGCATTCATTATGCTGGCACCCAGCAGATAGGTGGCAAAGCGGCTTTGCTCCTCAGGGCTGTCCCCTCCCAAAAAGGCAACATAGCCCGCCAGCACACCCCCGGCTATGGTAGCCATACCTCCTGTCATCAGGCACATCAATTCAGAACGGGTCATGGTCGGGATAAATGGCCTCACTAAAAGTGGGGCTTCTGTTTGTCCCAGGAAAATATTTCCTGCTGCGGAAAGGCTTTCTGCCCCTGAGAGCCTCATGGTGCGTGACATTACCCAGGCTATACCAAACACCACCTTCTGTAAAACCCCAAGATAATACAGTCCCGCTGAAATGGTGGAAAAAAAGATGATGGTGGGCAGTACCTTGAAGGCAAAGATAAAACCGAAAGTATCTGTGGCAAGATCTCCAAAGATAAACGTGGCTCCATCCTCTGAAAAGCTAAGGAATTTCACAAACATGCGGCTCACTGCCGCAAACATTTCCTTCACAAAGTCCACTTTGGTGATGAGAAATCCAAAAACAGCCTGCAATGTGACACCAATCCCTACCAGTCGCCAGTCCACCTGCTTTCTTTGAGCAGAAAACAATGAAGCCACCCCTAAAAGGATGATAATCCCAAAAATACCCCTTAAA
The DNA here is from genome assembly GCA_003565295.1 of Cyclobacteriaceae bacterium. Taxonomy (GTDB): domain Bacteria; phylum Bacteroidota; class Bacteroidia; order Cytophagales; family Cyclobacteriaceae; genus Pleomorphovibrio. The sequence goes on along the minus strand of PXCO01000021.1, from coordinate 2,586 downwards.
TATTCCATTTAATTAAAGAGAGCGGTGAAGGCATTGTAGTGGTCAAAAAGATGATAACTAATTTAAATAAATTAACCAGGAACCATGAAATTCCTGGTTAATTTATATGGTTAATTTCTCCGGTTGATTTCGTCTCTTAGCCTGGCTGCTTTTTCATAATCCTCACTGTTTATCGCTTTTTCCAGCATTTGGTTAAGCTTTTCCAAGGAAAAATTCTTCAGCGACCCTTCTGATTTTTTGGATTCCTGGCTTGCTCCCTTAGCCTTTTCCGATGATTGTTCCATATTCGGCTCCTCATCAGTTTTCTCCAGTCCGGCTTCAGCCATTACAGCCTTGGAGCAGTAAATGGGCACTTCAAACCTGACGGCTATAGCTATGGCATCTGAAGGTCTGGCATCAATTTCCACTTTTTTGAAAGCACTTTGGCAAACAATTTTTGCATAGAAGACCCCCTCCCTCATATCTGAAATCAATATATGCTCTATTGAAAAATCGAAATTTTCGGCGAAAGCCTTAAAGAGGTCATGCGTCATGGGACGATTGGGGATGATTTTTTCAATCTCAATCGCAATCGCTTGAGCCTCAAACATGCCAATCACTATGGGTAGCCGCCTATTTCCCTCCATTTCGCCAAGGATAAGCGTGAAGGAACCCGATTGGGAATGATTGGCTGTCAGTCCTAAAATCTCTAATTCTATCGCATTTTCCACTGGCATTTATTTTATTGCTTTGATTGCTTCCGTCAACTTAGGCACTACCTCAAAGGCGTCGCCTACTATACCATAATCCGCTGCCTTAAAAAAGGGTGCTTCGGAATCCTTGTTGATGACTACAATATACTTAGATGAATTAACACCTGCAAGATGTTGAATCGCACCTGAAATTCCAACTGCCACGTATAAAGTGGGCGCAACTTTCACCCCTGTTTGACCAACATGCTCATGATGTGGCCTCCACTCCATATCCGATACGGGCTTGGAGCAACCTGTGGCGGCACCTAAGGCCTTGGCCAAATCCTCTATCAGTCCCCAGTTCTCCGGACCTTTAAGACCCCGGCCTCCCGAAACCACTATATCTGCTTCGGGCAATAAAACATCCCCCTCAGCCTTTTCAGTTCCCGTTATTTGATAAGTGAAATCCTCATCTGCCAGGCCGACTTCCAGTGCTTCCACGGTTGGTTCCGGCCCATCGGTTTTTATTTCAAGGGTATTCTTTTTGATAGCCAAAATCTTCCTCTCTGTGGAAAGGGTAGTCTCGGCAAAGGCCTTTCCTGTGAAAATACTCCTCTTCACCACAAATCCATTGTCTGTAGAAGGCAAGGAAACCACATTGGACACCAATCCTGCATCCAACTTGATTGCCAATCTGGCAGCAACGGCATCGCCCAGAGAGGACTTTGCCAATATCAGGGTCTCCGCCCCGGCCTTTTCAAAAGCTTTGGCCACAGCCGCTGAGTGAGCTTGAATATTTCCTGCATCTAACCTTTCATCCCTCACGTGTAAAATTTTGGCAGCACCGGCAGCACCCACTTTTTGCCATTCATCTTCTTGAATGCTCCCTAAAGCAACCGCGGTCACCTCGCCTCCAAGCTCTTGGGCATAGGAGACAGCCTCCAAGGATGATTTTTTTACAACACCTCCGTCATGTTCTATATATACTAAAGTTCCCATTATATCTTCATTTTAAGGTTTAAAGTACTTTTGCCTCGTTTTTGAGTAACTTTACCAGTTCCTCCACATTGTCTTTATCCACTAGCTTCACCTCCCCTTTGGCGGGGGGTAGGGCATAGGCTTTTACTTCGGCAGATTTTTTGGCATCCACTGCATCCACCACCTTGAGTGGTTTGGTGCGGGCAGACATAATCCCTCTCATGTTAGGAATTTTCCACTCTGCTATGGGCTCCTGACATCCTGCAATAAAAGGAAGAGGTACCTCCAAATATTCTTTTCCGCCCTCAATCTCCCTTGACAATTTGGCTTTATCCCCGTCAACATCCAGCTTCATAACCGGGGAAACAGATGGCATGCCCAAAAGCTCCCCTACCATGCCATGCACCATTCCCCCATTGAAGTCTATGGATTCCCTACCCATTAAGATCAGATTATAGTCCCCCTCCTTTGCATAATGTGCGATTTGTTTAGCCACAAAATAGGAGTCCACTGGTTCCGCGTTTACTCGAATAGCTTCATCGGCTCCTATGGCCAGGGCTTTGCGCAGGGTGGGTTCGGTTTCCGCCTCTCCCACGTTCAAAACAGTGAGCTTTCCACCGGTCTGGTCTCTCAGCTCCACAGCACGCGCAAGGGCATAATCATCATAGGGGCCAATGATGAATTGTACGCCTGTTTTGTCAAATTTGGTGTTATTTTCAGTAAATTGTATCCGGGAAGTAGTGTCCGGAACATGAGTGATGCAAACTAGTATATTCATGTGTTTATAATTGTTTTTCAGTTGTCACAACCTGCCCCGTACCGCAGGTCGGGGTGGAATCTCGCTTTGATAATCATCCTTCCGTGTGAGATTTTCCTCATGCTCGATTTCATCTGTTTATAACTTAAATTTTCTTTAAATTTCGTGAAATTAATGAAT
>PXCO01000373.1 GCA_003565295.1 Cyclobacteriaceae bacterium | reverse complement strand
TCAAAATAATTAACCATGAAGAAGTGAAGGATAGTTAAGGCATTTCTTAATGCCCCTTAACCCCTTAATGGTTTAAAATAATTAACCATGAAGAAGTGAAGGATAGTTAAGGCATTTCTTAATGCCCCTTAACCCCTAAATGGTTCAAATTAAACAACCTTGAAGAGGCGAAGGGTAGTTATGGCCTTTTATATTTATCATGCAGTCCCACACCATCCAATATCTGCCCTTTATATTTTTCGATCCTTCCTTTCCTAGTTGAAGCTTGTTTAGGTTGAGAAAAATGGATGATGTAGCCACGCTGCCGCCCGGGAGTCAATGACTCAAATGCCTTTTTGAAGCTGGGGTCAGCTTCAAATGCCTGAAGTAACTCATCAGGAATAGGTTCAGGGTTCTTTACGGTTGGCACCTTTTTTCCCTTTTCCTCAATAGCTATTGCTTCCAAAACATAGGATTTCAGCACATCTTTGATTTTTTTGATCCCATCCGCATCTGTAAATCTTATGATTCTGGCGGACTGTATATTGCCCTGTTGCTCCAGGATGTTATGGCTGTCCTTCATGATCGCTCCTTTATAAAAACCAATATTGGCTGAACCCTTCAAGGCATTGACCGTTACGATATTTCTGCCTTTGTTGGTGTACACCGGAACTCCCCATTTGATTTCTTCAGTCAACCCAGCTTCCAAAACGATCTGCCGTAGGGTCTCCAACTCCTCTGTCCAATTCAAAACCTTGCATTGGGGTGTACCGCCATACTTGCAGCGCATACAGCCATTTACCAGGTATTTGTCCACATTTGGATTTCTTTCACCAATCCATTTCATATCCATGATCAGAGGGGTCTATCCCCCATTTGGTGAGCAATCCCTTTGCCGCCCTCAGGTCATAATGTTGCCGGTTAAACTCCCCTACCCTTCCAATCATCGCTAGCACCTCTCTACTGGTGTCCTGACCCTCTTCTTCAATACTGTCTATTGCATTAAGGGCATGCGTTCTGGCAAAGGAATTTGGCGATTGTAATACCTGGAACAATGCAGTTTTAGCTTCGTTTTTATTTCCCAGTTTGTACAGGGCCTCCGCAGCCACTACGGCCACATTGGAGGATTGCTCTTTTGCAGCAGCGTGCAGGGAAGAAAGTGCCGGTCTGGCGTCTTCTCCCAAAATCAAAAGCCCCGTAGCTCCCCAGTACCGGATGGCCGGGTCTTCGGATTTCAGCATTTCCTCTAAGGCACCTAAATCCTCCGGTAGGGGATTAGAAGCCAGATTAGCGGCTTCCACAATGGCCTCAAGGTCCAGCCCAGAACTCCGCATATAATCATAGGCAGTGGTGCCTTCTGACCTGTCGGTGAGCATGGCTTCCGGAATGTACCCGGTGTCCTTGATTTCCACCACCCAGTCATTGGTGGCACTTTCCATCCTTTGAAGCACCTCCCTATAAGCAGGGTCATTGGCCAGGTTGTTGACCTCCCAGGGGTCGTTCTCCGTGTCGTACAATTCCACCGGGGGCTTGGGTTCCCAGAACCTGGATTGTACCTCATTGCATTCCCCAGCCTTATAGGCTGCCTCCCAGGATTGGATCGATGGTGCACGCCATAGGTATTCGAGGAATTGACCATAGACCCGATAAGGCATATAGTTCTTTATGTATCTGTATTTGTGGTCCCTGATGGACCTGCTCATGTCATATCTCTCGTCCATACGCCCCCTAAACATATAGGCATACTCTGGGTCCTCTGTCTTTTGCTCCCCCAAAAAGGCCTTTCCCTGCATATAGCCCGGAATTTCCACACCGACCAAACTCAATAAGGTAGGGGCCAAATCCACAAAGCTCACCAACCTGTCCACTGCAGTACCTGGTTTATTTTCCGGGTAGAGGTGCTTGTATTTCTCCGGGATATAGACGATGAAAGGCACCCTGGTACCCGTTTCGTATACATACCGCTTACTTCTTGCCAATACCCCACCATGGTCCCCATAGTAGAAAACAATGGTGTTTTCAGCCTCTCCGCTCTCTTCCAACTCCCTCAACTTTTCACCAATCCAGCTATCCATATCCTCCACCTTATCGTAATACTGTGCCCAATCATGCCTTATATCGGGAGTGTCAGGATGGTAAGGGGGCAGGGTGACATTTTCGGGCTTATGCCTTAAGTCCTCTTCTGGAATTCGGGTATGTATGGAGCTTTCATGAGAAGTGGTATTGTTAAACACGGCAAAAAAGGGCTGCCCCTCCGCCCGGTTTTTATAATGGGCCTTGTTACTGGACTCATCCCAAATATCCTCGTTTTGTTCGGGGTTAAAGTTATAATCCTCCTTTACGTTGTTGGTGCAATAATACCCAGCCTCACGGAGAAACCTGGGGTAAAAGCCCACTTCCTCTGACTTATCGTAATAACTCCGCATATGCTGATGTCCTCCGGAGGTGGCATAGATTCCGGTCAATATGGTGTTTCTGGCTGGTGCACATACCGGTACATTGGCGTATGCATGGGTATATAGGAATCCCCTGGCAGCCAAGGCATCCATATTCGGGGTAGTGGCAAACTCATCCCCATAGCAACCGGCAAAGGGACTGTTGTCCTCACTGGTGAGCCATAAAATATTCGGCGGGGGAAGGTCCTCCTCTTCAGGCCCGCAGGCAAAAAAGGAATAAGAAAGAGATAGGAAAAGCAATAATTTAGTGAAAGTGTTCATAGCTGACATTTTGGTTCGGTTGATTTAATCGCTTGGGGTGCAGTGGAAAGATTCATTCCCAATACATACGATTATCCAAGGTGTATTCGAGGATGGTTCGATATAAGGTAAGTTGAATATCCAATATTTCCTCGTGGGTGGCCCCATCATCAAGAGTGCCATGGGGGCTTTCGAAGGTAAAGGACATGGTACCTGAGGCATGATGCAGGGCACTTACCAGATTGAAGGAAGATTTTGGAGACTCCGGGTCATCTTGACCCCTTGCCAGGGAATAGCCTTCGGGCCTGTGGGGTAGACCTTCTTGGATAAAGTTGTTGTTCAATTCCAAGGCAAAATCGGCAATACGATCCTTCATAAACCGGGGTACATGGGCATTTTGGATCACAAAGGGTTTGCATTCACATGAATGTAGGGAGACTGTAAGGTCAGGTACCTCTTCTTTTACCAGATCCATTATGGCCTTTGTTTCTTTAGCCATAGGGTCAAAGAAATCGTCATGCATCATATTGATGCCATCATCATTGAAATAAGCACCCAATATCCCCACATCTCCACGCATGGGATGAAGAGCCTTTGCATGGGGCCAGCGCCATAAGGTTCCGTCCTTCTTGGTACCTTGCCCGTATTTGGTCATGATCTCCACTGGCAGCCCTACATAGGAATCATAGGGATTCCTTGCCCTCCCATCAGGGTTGGCAAGTGGGACAATGATCAACCTGAATTTGCTCATTAACTCCTGCAATTCAGGAAAAGCCCTGCCTCTATGGTCTTTACCGGTTTCGGCAATTTGCAAGAGATTTACCATTCCCACCATACCCTCTACCTCCTGCCCATGTACAGGCCCCAGTAAAAATACGACTGGTTTGCTGGATTTGCCTTTTTTTGCATAGTAGGCAGGATTACGGGCCGCCACAGCAGAATTATAGTTGGCCTGTGACTGAAAATCATCTTTTTCCCCGTAATACACCGCATATATTGGCCTTCCCCCTGCTGAGGTGGCAATCTGTGCAACGCTTCCCTTTTTTACGGATTTTACCTGCTCACTAATTTCCTCCAGCGTATTTTTATAATAATCGGGAATGTTTTCCGGAGGTGGCGGGTCCCCTTGTTCGGGAAGCACTTGGGCAACAAGGTATTGAGAAACTCCAAAAAAGAGCAGTATTGATAAGGTTAAAGCAACTTTCATACATAGTATTTTGGGTAATTGGCAATATATTAAAAAAATAAATGAAAATGATTAAAAGTAAACTCTTCGAAACCAATACCCATAAAAAAAGGGGCACCCAGGTATGCCTTTTCCTTCTTTGGAATTGATTTTCTGTTCCACATCCCACCACATGTGCGTCATAAACTGATCCGAGCCTTGACGGCCAATGGCCTCAGCCTTTAGGTATCCAGTCTCTGTAAAGGTGTGAAATACCATGGGGCATCCCTTAGCACATAAAGCGGGTTTACCCGGCTGTAATCGTCCCTACAGGCAATGATGGTAAACTCAGGATCCACTTCCTGGATTGTGTTGGTATTGAAGCCATTGGGAAGACCTCTGGGTGCTCCACCGTTGCGTACCCAACTTAACCTGGATAGCCTTGGATACTCATGTTCCAGCATCCAATCCACAAAGGTTTGGCTAAGCAACCCTTGGTCATCCGTGGTGAAGTTTGCACCATCATAGTTAAAAACCTCCTCGATGCCACTCCTATAATTCCCTTCAGGTCCATCGGTGTGCTCAATTACAGTGATGTCCGCATTACTTTCAAAAACCCCAGCATTCAGCGCCTTGGCCACCCAGTCCTGGGCGGTAAAGGGTTCCACTTCGCTCATTCTCATGCCAAACCTTAGCATAAGAGTGTGGGTGAATTTTTCCCATTGGCCCCCTGTTTTAACGGAATATAATTTTTTTTATAACACTTTACTTTTTCCAATTCACATAAACTTTCCCCATGCTTTTCCCAGAAGCCACCCAATCCATTGCCTGATCCACCTCTATTGCTGGAAAAACCTTGTCCACCAAAGGGTTAATATTACCTGACCGATAAAGTTTCATGAGCTCTTCCATACATTCCCCCAGAATGCTGATGTCCTGCTCTGCCACCCTCAACATATTGACCCCTACTATCCCTTGTGCCTTCATCATCAGAAAAAGTGGGGATATAAACCCCGTGGAAAACAAAAACCTCAAATCATTCAGGACATTGGGGGCCTGATGGTTGCGTTGGGCACCCCCGAAAGTATAAATCTTACCACCCGATCTCAACATTCGCAGGTCTTTTTTAAACGTTGCACCCATGGTGGCATTGAAAATATATTGAAACGCTTTATCTCCGAGTGAAGCCCTTACTGCTTCCTCATAGTCCTGTTCCTTATAGTTAATGACCAATTCAACTCCTTGTTCCCTTAACCACTGCTTCTTACGCTCATTGCCACACAAGCCTACTACCTTTATCCCCTCCAAATGACAAAGCTGGGTCAATGCCGTCCCTACACCACCGGCAGCAGAATGTACCAACGCCCATTGCCCGGTACGCGGCCTGGCATGGTAATGAAGCATGTAAAAGGCCGTGCAATACTGTGTGGCCAGGGCACATGCCTTTCCAGGATCCATTTCCTCATCAATCCTTACCAGGGAACTTCTGTCCACCAAGGCCCATTCTGCATAGCCACCAAACTTGGAAAAGGCAAGAACCCTTTTGTCCACCAGTGACTCACCCCTGGGGCTTCCCTCCTCCACTACTCTTCCCACCACCTCGTATCCCGGCACAAAAGGGGGCTTAGGTGCCTCCTTATACAGGCCTTGCCGTGCCATCACATCTGCGAAGTTGATCCCAAAACCCTCTGAGGCAATCAATACCTGACCTTCTTTAGGAACAGGTTTCACTTGATCCCTAAAGGCAATGCTCCCCTTGCCCTTACCGTGTTTGGGAATATAAATCTCTTTGGCCATGGTTCTTTCCTTTATTTCCAATATTTGTTTAATTTTAAGCAGTCACCAAAAACAATACCATGATCAAGCATTTGAACAGAAGGGGGTTTATAAAGACAGCCTCTCTGGCAGGGGGAGCCATTTGGCTACCAAATACCCTACAGGCGGAAAGAGAAGAGTTTATTGGAGAACGTGAAATAGGGATGCCCAAATATGAACTGGACACCCCTGCCCTATGCTTGGACCTGGATAAACTGGAAAGAAACCTGAGCCAGGTACAGGAAAAACTAAAAAACACGGGAGTAGCGGTGAGACCTCACGTGAAAACCCACAAGTGCCCCGACTTGGCCAAGATGCAGATGCAGGCAGGAGCCATAGGGATATGTGCGGCTAAACTCTCCGAGGTGGAGGTAATGCTGGGAAATGGGGTGGACCAGGTCCTGATGACCGGGGTGAACGTAACCCCAAACAAAATCAAAAAGGCCATGCAACTCAGGAAAAAGCATCCTGGTTTTATCCAAGCTGTGGACAACATGGAAAATGCAAAGGATCTCCAGGAAGCCGCCAAAGCTGCGGGAATAACTGCAGATGTGGTAGTCGATTTGGATGTCATCAAACGTTCAGGGGCAATACCGGGAGAGCCAGCCCTCAAACTCGCACAGTTTGTGGACCAGGCGCCTAATCTTAATTTCAGAGGAATATTGGCATACGACGGAGGCGTTCAACATGTGCACGGTTACCAGACGAGGAGACAAAGGAACCTGGAGAGAATGACTCCCATAATTGAAACCCATGAATTGATGAACCGATCAGGCCTGAACCTGGAAATATTTAGCGGTGGGGGTACAGGAACCTACGACATGATGGGTGATATCCCGGGATTTACGGATGTGCAGGTGGGAAGTTACCTGTTTATGGATTGCCAGTATATGGATATAGGAGGGGTGGGTAATGAGGAACTTTTCGATGATTTTGCCCCAAGCCTTACCATCCTCAGCACGGTCATCAATGCCAACCACCCCAATCGGTTGATCACCGATGCAGGGACAAAGGCGGTAACGCTCAACAAACCTGCTGCCAGGGTAATCGGGGAACCGGACTTCAATTACAACGCCGGATCCGATGAATATGGAACCGTAACCTTTTCCGAATCCAATGGCTCCTACAAGGTAGGGGATGTGCTGGAAATGATAGTGCCCCATTGCGATCCCGTGGTGAACCTCTATGACCGCATTTATGGGATTAGGAACGACAAGGTGGAAAAGGTCATTCCCGTGTTGGCCAGGGGGATGTCTCAGTAATTAGGTAGCTGAAATAGCTCATCCATTTTGCTAATATGCCTTCGCTCCGAAAGGTTCTTATCACTAAGCACATGTCTGGGGACGAAGATACTGAGAGACTAAGGGACTGAGAGTGGGTGAGACTGGGAGATGTGGTGATGTATTGAACTGGTGATCTAGAAATTTAAATTGACAGAAAGATTGTAAAAACCTCTGTGCCCTTCGTGTCTTTTTTGTGCCCTCTGTGACAAAAAAATCAGAGGATGAATGTTGTCGCTTCGGAAGGTTTAAGCCTTTTTGCCACTAATATACTGATGATTTTTAGGTGATAGGTTTTCATAGGCTTACTGTTTGGTTTTCTACAAGTTACCTGAAATTCATTTTGGAGAAAACGGTAGACTGAAAAATGGGTTTTCGTTTATGCTTATGGCCGGATCATTGTAGGCGAGATTTGCGCAATTCTCTTATGTGCTTAAAATAAGACGGAGTCAGGCCGGTTAATTTCTTGAATTGATTGGAAAGGTGGGAAACGCTGCTATAATCCATTTTATAGGAGATTTCTGTCAGATTGAGCTCATCGTAAATCAAAAGTTCCTTTACTTTTTCAATTTTATTGAATATGATAAACTGCTGTATGGTTATTCCCATGACGTCTGAAAATAAATTGGAGAGATACGTATAATCGTACCCAAGCTGTTTGCAGAGATGTTCTGAAAAATTGACTTTGAGTAAACTATCAGAATGATGGATCAATGTGATGACCTCGTTTTTAATTTTATTGATCAGGATACTCCTTTTATTTTCAAGCAGTTCAAGCCCAATACTTTTTAAATTAAGCCTTAGGGTTTCAATTTGTTCCCCGGAAGGATATTCAAAAACTTCAACCTCTCCCAAACTGACATTGGCGAACCCGATACCCAAATTCCGAAGTTCTTCCTTGACCACCATGATACACCGGAGGCTTACCATGTACTTTATATATATTTTCTTAGCTTCCAAAATTTTCTAATTATACCAATTATTCAACGTTTAAAAGGAAATTTTCTTTGTTAAATGGAGGATCTTGATAAATTTTGGCATTCATAATTGCCTTTTCCAGCACCTTCTTTAGTTTTTGGAAACTATTGGGTTTATGAATGTATACGTTTGCCCCATGGATATAGGTCTCGTCCATGTCTTTTTCGCTTGAAGAGGTGGAATAAATGGCAATAGAAACCTCTCTGAATCTATTTTCAGCTCTGATTTCTTTGAGGCAATCCATACCTGTCTTTTGCGGCATATTGATATCCAAAAACAAGACCTGGGGCAAATCCTCAGTTTCGGTGCGGTGTAAAAGGTCCATAAGTTCCATACCGCCATTAACAATTTCAATGGTTATTCCTAAATCTAATTCATTGAATGCGTCCTTGAACAGAAGCCTATCGGCTTCATCATCATCTGCAAGGATTATTTTCAGTGGTTTTTCAATCATACTTTTTTTACAGGGAGATACATATCAAATATAGCGCCTATATTTAATTCACTGGTTGCTTTTATTAATCCATTGTGATTGTCGACAACTTTTTTAACAATAGCAAGCCCTATTCCTGTTCCCGGGTATTCATCTTTGCTATGGAGTTTTTCAAAAACCTCAAATATCCTTTTGCTGTATTCCTGATCAAAACCTATTCCATTGTCTGAAAACCTGATATGACAATAAAGTTTTTGGCTTAGGTTTTCACTTGTTTTGATATCTTCCTTTTTTAAAATTTTGGAGGTAATAGTGATCTTGGCAGGCACATCAGGTTTGGAAAATTTCAATGAATTGCGAGTGAGATTTTGTAACAATTGCCTGAATTGAAAAGGAATGACATTGACTTCACATATGTCTTGTAATTCAATGACAGCCTTTTTCTCTTCCAATTCTTCTTTCAATTCCCTTTCCACGTCCTTTACAATGTCTTCGAGCTGAAGGGTCTCAAACTTCCTTTCTGCAGAATTGAGACTTGAAAAAGTCAATAATTCCTCTATCAGCAGTTGCATCCTATTTGCTGACTCCTGCATGTGAAGGAAATAGGTCTTTCCGCTGGGGGACAAGTTAGGCTGTTCTTTTTCGAGTATCCTGTCTGCAAAAGTTTGGATTTTCCTTAATGGTTCCTGCAAATCATGACTCGATACATAAGCAAATGCCTCAAGTTCCTTATTCATTTTTCCAAGCTCCTTGTT
>PXCO01000315.1 GCA_003565295.1 Cyclobacteriaceae bacterium | reverse complement strand
GAAGCAAAAATTTGATCCGGATCCTGAAAGGATTTAAACTCCAAGGCATTCCCACTGGGATCCAGAAAAAACATGGTAGCCTGCTCTCCTACTTCTCCCTTGAACCGGATGTAGGGCTCTACAATAAAATTAAGTTGATTTTTTTTGAGTTTTTCGGCTAAACTATGCCATTCTTCCCATGGAAGGATTACGCCAAAATGCCTGACAGGCACATTTTTTCCATCTACCTGGTTGGCCTTTGCCTGAGTCAATTCTTCCGGTTTGACATGGGCAGAAAGCTGGTGCCCAAAAAAATTGAAATCTATCCAGTTTTCGGTACTCCTGCCGATTTCACAACCCAGCAAATTTTGATAAAAGTCCCTGGTTTCTTCTATATCCCTGATTGGAAAGGCGAGGTGGAAAGGCTGAATGGTTCGCATAATGTTAATGGAATGAATAATTAGGGAAAATACAACATTTACCTTCGTAAGCTCTGCCTTTTCCCTGATAATTTTACAATATTTTACCCTTATTAAGTATTCCCAAGGGATCCATCATTTGTTTTAAGGATTGCATCAGTCCTATTTCCTCAGGAGATCGGGAATAATGAAGATAAGCTTTTTTATGCATACCTATACCATGCTCAGCTGATACTGACCCACCGTAGGACTGAATAGGCGCATATACCACCTCATTAACCGCATTTATCGTTTCTTTCCCTTGCTTCGTTTTATCCACAATCAGGTGAATATTCCCATCTGCCATATGGCCGAAGACATAGCATTCCCTTACAAAAGGGAGTTTGTCAAGTTCCATAAGTACTCCTAGCACATACTCCTCAATCTGGCCTATAGGCAGACTTATGTCAAAATGTTGGTCGTGTTGGCAAAGAGCCACCACATGGTCCATATGCTCCCTCAATTCCCATAATTGCTCTTGTTGGGCAGGGGAATCCGAAGGTGCGGCATCTGTAATCATTTCTTGATCCAAGGCATCCGAAAGTAGGTGCTCCAGGCGTTGTCTATCTTTTTCTTGGTCTGCTCCTGAGGTTTCCATAAGCACATAATAGGGGAAATCAGGAGCCAATGGTAGGTTATTACCGAATACTGCGGCTGCCATGGGACGATAAGTAACCTGCCAAAGCACTTCGTAGGCAGAAAGGGTTCCTGCAAGGTTGGATTCCAGCCATTTGAGTGTCTTAACCACCCTATTGTAATCCTCAAAAGCAAGTAAGGCAGAATTTCGGCTTCTTGGCTTTTCAATAAGCTTCAGTACCGCTTTGGTGATTATTCCTAAGGTACCCTCTGCACCTATAAACAATTGCTTCAAGTCATAGCCAGTATTGTCCTTTATTAGTTTTTTTAGGGAAGAAATAAGGGTACCATCGGCCAGAACCACCTCCAGTCCAAGAACCAAGTTTCTGGTCATTCCATATTTAAAGACTTTTAGGCCTCCGGCATTGGTAGAAATTGCCCCTCCAATTTGGGCAGAGCCCTTCGCACCAAAATTCAAGGGGAACATTAAATTTTTGTTCCATGCAGCCTGTTGTATATTTTCCAAAATGGCTCCTGCCTCCACCGTTAGCGTTCGGTTATCCTCGTCCACCTCCAAAATCCTGTTCATCTTTTCCATGGATATCACTACATCTTGGTTGGAAGATTGGGTGCTCCCCACTAAATTGGTCAACCCCCCATGAACCACTACAGGTTGCCCAAATTGATAACAAGTCTTCATAATGATGACCAGGTCCTCGGTGGAATCAGGTAAAAGCAATGCTTTTGCTTGAAGTGGCCTATCCATTTCCCATATATGGCTATATCTTGCCTTTAATTCATCATCGGTAAGCACTTTACCTTGGCCTAACTTATTGATCAATTGCTTTATTATGCCCAATTCATCCATGAAAACCTTTCATCCTATTTGTTTAAATCTTTGCTTATCTCGGATAATCTATATTTACCCCGCAATTGATCTGGGTCTGATCTAATGCCATACCTATAAACATGGGGTAGCTCCAGCTTTTGTACCTTCCCCAAATTTCCCCGCTATATTTGGGCATCACCGTTTGTTGGATAAGGGGGAGTAGTGGAACAGCTTTTTCTTCAATTAAACGTGTACTTATCGCCGCCTGAAGCACCAGGGGTTCATAGTCATGCTGCAATATTGCCGATAAGCGCTCATAGGCTTGCTCCTGATGAATACCATTGCGGATTCCTATTTCCGCAGCCTTCACAGCTACGGAAGGTGACTCATCATCCATCAGTTTTGCCAAGCCTCCCTCCAACCCTGATAAATCACCGGAATAAGCATCCAGTGCCACCAGTCCCCAAAATCTCACAAAACTATTTTGGTGTGTCAAGCTGGGAACTAAGGAGGCTGGATCCTCTATCCTTCCAACTAGGGAGGCGGCGGCAACAATTTCCCTGAAATCAGTTTCGGGAATTGCCCTTACCACTTCATAAACCGAACTGCCTTTTTCCATTGCACGCATCATCATTTCCCCTTCATTCAGCACCCCTGTGTCCCTATGCTCTACCATCCACTCTTTAAGGTTGTTTCTTAAGTTACCCACTAGAGTTTCCATCCCTTCTTCGTTGATCAAGTTTCTGGTCTCATGGGGGTCTGTTTGAAGGTCAAACAACTGTTCAACAGGTTTTTCTTGATACATTTTTAGGGTTTCTTCCGGTACTTCTCCTTTGGCTAACATACGGTTAAATTCCTCATAGCTCCCTCCTTTATTGAAGATGAAGGCGTTTTGAAAGTAAGGGAGTTGAGGCATAAAATGCCGTACATAAAGGTACCGGCCATCGAAAACCGAGCGGGCCACTTCATAGCAGTCATCAGCTCTGTCCCTATATCCAAAAACATAGTTTTTCTCCTCGGCTTCAGAACCTAGGAATACCCTTCCCTCCATCATCTCCGGAACCTCTGCTCCGGCAAGGTGGATTACCGTGGGCGCAAAATCTACAAAGGCCACCATTTGGTCGGTCACCTTGTCTTCCAAATTGGAGGCAAGTTTACGGTATTTATGGGGAACATGAAGTATAAATGGGATTTGAAGACCTGCATTGTTTAACCAGCGCTTATGCCCGGGCAGGCCATGTCCATGATCCGAAAACACAAACACTATGGTGTTATCCAGCAAATTATCCTCCTCCAATTGGCTTAGGAGCTCCCCTACTCCTTCATCAAATACGGCCAAAAGGTCATACATATGCGCCCAGATTTGCCTCATTTTGGGGGTGTCGGGAATATAAGGGGGCAAAATGGCACGTTCCGGGTCACGCCTTTCCGAAAGGCGATCGGTGTCCGAAGCCCTTAAGGCATTGGTTGGCCCCTCATGGGTGATCATAAAGTTAAACACCGAAAAAAATGGCTTACCATCCGGCCTATTTCGCCAATGAGCCTCAGAACTGCTCTCGTCCCACCTTCCTTCATGGCTGAAATTATAATCTGTTTTCACATTGTTGCTGGTATAGTAGCCGGCCTCTCTGAGCACTTCCGGAAGGATCTTCATGGCTTCTGGTACCGGGATTTCAGACCTTAAGTGTTGGGTGCCAAGACTTGTGGCATATTGCCCGGTTATCAGAGTAGATCTGGCTGGGGCACAAATAGGTGCATTGGAATAAGCCCTGGTGAACCTAAAACTATTTTCCGCCAATTGGTCAATATTGGGCGTGTGTGCATAGTCATCGCCATAGCAACCATAAATGGGACTGAGGTCTTCATGGCTGATCCATAAAATATTTGGGGGGTCAAGCAATTGAGATTCGTTGGAGGGAGAGCAGGAAAAAGCAAGGCTAATGCAAACTATTATCGGAAAAATTCTCATGGGATTATGGGTTATGGGTTAGTTTTTGTGATTTTTTTGAGGTTAAAATTGCGGATTTGTGCACTTTTAGGAGACTATTTGGTTTCACTAACAGGTTCATTGAATTCGGTTTCATGGATGTATTTAGAATGGAACAGAAGTTCAAGCCAATAAATGGATTCGTCGCATGCTTTCTGCGAAATTGAAAGTTGAAGGATGAAATCAGCGATACTTTGGGTATTTTGTACCTCTCTTATATTTGCCCCCATAGAAGTGCCTGGTCGAAGCAGTTGTTTGCTGAGCACATACTCTCTTTTTTGCGCTGCAAGTACTTTATCTAAAGAAATTATCTCCAAGGCGAATTCAAAGGGTTTTTCTTTGAGCATACTTTTTTTATACTTATCTCAGTTTATTCTTCTATTAGAGCCTACTCCTTTCTAAAAGATTGCCAACTAACCATTTTCCATCTCCCACTTTTCCTCACATATACATTGGTATAAAGAAGGGTTAAGTTATTGGGCAGCCCGTCCTCTCCAGTTCGGTGGTATGTACAGGTGGCATTGATAATGGCGGTATTACCATATATTCTGACTTGGGGATTATCCAAGGTAATGTCCTCATAAGACCTTTCCCCAGCAGCTATGGGGTCAATAAATTGTTCTTTGTTGTCCACATTGCCATTAGAGTGGATGTAGTACAGGTCTTCACTGATCACGTGTTCCAAAAATTCTATATCCTTGTCAACCATGGCCTGAAATCGTTGGAGTTCGAGTTGCAGCACTTGGCTGGCCTGGTCATCAGGGACAGCACAGGCAAAAAGGAACAATAGGCTAATGCCTAATGAAATATAATTTTTCATCTTCAATGGTTATTTTGGGCTCAGGATTTAAAATTACAAAAAAAGAAGGCTTGGCACTAGTGATTCAGATCAATTTTCACCGTCCTGTCGATAATGGATAATGTAGCCCCTTCGCTCATTTGTTTGATTTTTTCATACAGGCTGCCACCTATGCCTATGTTGGGATCAAGCAATACTGCCTGAATCTCCTCGTCACGGATTAATGGCACAAAAGAAACAAATTCAGAAAGCGAAGGTCTCCTTGGTTTAGGGTAGGCAACAAATGCTGGAAAGCTTCCACGGGTTTTCCCTGTCGGTTTGCGTGTATGGGCAGTAGCGGATTAGAAGCATTTTCCTTTCCGTTTAGCGGAATGGTACTTAGATCCACAGACCTTCGGTTTACCACTCCACCAACTATTGACACATACACGCTGTTTGGGCTTCATGCTTCTTGTTCGTCAGTCCATTATTCTGTCGGTTCTGTCGAGCGGTGGAGCAGACACACTCTTTGCCAAGCTTAGGTTGTAGCCTTGGTTTGTGCGGCTTGGCTATGTGTGTGGCTTTAGGCTTTTGCCACTAGTTTTCTCATGTTCCTTATTTTGTCTTAATCGTTCCTTAATAAAAATAAACCTTTGATATTCAATGATTTGAAGTTAGGTATGCATGTTCCTTACATTGGAATTACAGTTTCTTAAAAGCGTATTTGGCATTTTTATCCCGTTGTTTCTCACTCAATCGATTCAGAATTTTCTCGTTTTCCATAAACTGATTCAGATAAAGTCGGACATTCTTCTCATGAATGCCTGTTACCTCAACCAATTCAATGATTGTTGCTTGATTATGATAAAAAAGATGCTGCAAAATCCTCTTTTGAGTGTCATTATAATTAGCCCAATTCTCTTGTACCGTTTTAAGAATTGAGTCTGATATGGTTTTGGTATGATTACTAATCTTATTTCGAAGTGTTAAATACACATTGCCGTTTTTCTCAACATACTCGGGAGTGGAAAGCATTGACTTTTCCATGGATTGATAAATTCTGGAAACACCTTCGTTTAATTGCCGGACAAATCCCATATCCACTAATGCTCTTGCTATTCTAGGGTTTCTTGAAAACCTCTCCGTTCGTATGTTTTCAACATTTACTTGTGCCGGTAGTGGTCCGCTGTTTGAAATTTCAAGTCTATCGTCAAAGTGTTTGATGTAAATAGCATTCCCTTGTACATTGTATGAACGATGGCACAATGCATTTACTACCCCCTCCAACCATGCTTCTTCTGGGTATTCAGGTACTTTATTAAATCGACCTGTTTCTAGATCTAAAAAGAAATAATCTTTCAATGTAGCTTTTAGGAATTTCTTTACATGATCGATAATCCATGGGATGTGGTTTTCAAATCGTTCATCTTTGACAACATTATGCTCGGTGCCCACTTGAGCTATGGTGCCTTCATACCTAATGTAGCGAAGTGATGCTGATCTAATATATTTTTCAGAGTCTTTTGCAAAAAGTAACACGCCTGCTTTCTTTATTCTGAATTGGCCATCTTTTTTTATAGCTAAATGTCTTTTTACCAAAAGGTCTAAGGCATCACCATCAAAGTTCAGCTTTCGTTTGTAGCCATTCAGCAATTTTATGTCTAAGTCATCAAAATCGAAATCAGATTCTATTTCGTCTTCAAACTTTCGAATCTGTTTGTCATACTCTAAACTTCTGACCGCATCTCTGTCAAGTTGCTTGTTTCTGTCGTCAACTCTCAGGAAAATTTGTTCATTATCCTTTCGTTTAAAAATTCTCTCAATGTCTTGGGGTCTACGTGGTATAGGAAAATGCGTTTTCCTTCAATTTCAACTTCTTCCAGTTTGATATTTCCATGCGGATCTATGAAATCAACATACAGATTTCTATAATCGCTCAGCTTTTCACATAAAGAATTTACATCTTGAATTTCACCATCATTAGAAACCCCAAAAGCCAAAACACCCCCATCGGCATTGAGCATACCTATAAGTTCGTTAGCAATTTTGGTTGGACTGATGTCTTTTTCTCCCAATCCTTTTCTCTCAAAGTATTGGTTCTCTCGCTTCGTTTGAAGAAGCTCAAGTGTTATTTGTGTATTGAATTTTGAAATGACCATGGTTACTTTTTACGCCATTGGCTTTATCATACTTTCTATAAACGCCACTTCATCCGCACTCAATTGGTACTTTTTGTACAACTGTTGGTCTATTTCAGTGATGGATTTTGTCCAATCGATGTCTGAGTTGGGGGTAAAGTCTTGAACGGGAACAAACTTCCAAACATCTTTACTATTATCTTGAGTCACCTTTAAGATTCCCAATAAGGCTCTTGTGAATTTAGTTTGAATATACTTTAAGCAGGCACTCGCAATTTCAGCTGAATCAAATGCACCAATACCAATAAATGATTGAGTATATCCGGTATTAGGGCCCCCAACTAATGGTGTAGATAAAACTTCTCCGAGTTGACCTGCTCATGTACATTTCAAAAAAACAAAATAAAAATCCTATATAGAATCTCATTGTTAACAATTTTAAATCCATTGCATCTTGTTTTTATATTTTTCAGATTTAAGGGAGACCTTTTTCCTAATTACCTCCCCTTCTTACGGTATCAAAAGCCCGGGTTCGTTTATATTTTCTCCAGCCAATTTTCCATGGTTTGCCTACCCGATAAGTAATCGTTCAGCTCCTTTAACATTTCATATCCTCTGGCCAATGCCCTTCCAAAAACAGAACCACCCTCCGATCCGGAGATCAGCCGGTCTGCCTCCTTACTGTTTAACTCACTGATCTTGGCAAAATAGGACACCCGCTGAACAATGGGTTCTGTGCCAATAAAGAACGTAGGATTATTGATGTATTTTTCCAATAAGTCCGCTCTTGGATTTGCTATCGCAGCTGCCAGTTCCCCAAAATAAAGATCGGTTTGTCCCCTCCATTCAGCCGTTTGCCGTACCCATCCGGAGGCATCATCATCGGGCATGATGGTATGGAACCGGATAAAGGTCCTGGGGATCATTTCCCGGAATAAGCCTTTTAAGTCCTTTTCTTCCTCCGCGTCCATAGGGTTACCGGTGGTAAGGTATTCTCTGATCACTGTTCCATCCTGATAAATCCTGTGTTCAAGGTTACCGGAGGGGCTTTTTTGCTGGAAATTGTCAGCTTTTTTCAGTTCACCCAAGATTGCCCCATGGCAAAGTGCCCCGGCAAGCAAGGCCAGTTGTTGTGCCTTTGCCTGGTGCTGTTGACCGGAATTCCAATCGCCCTTAAAAGTTTCAAGGGCATTCATGATCTTTTCCTGAGAAAAGGGGACCAACCCTCCCAGTCGAAAGGCATTTCCGGGGACGATAAAGCGAATATCGGGACTTATGCAATGCTTTAGTGAGGCCTGAACAAACCCGCTTCCCTGTCCAAGCCGGGATACACAGTCCATGAGCAAAAATGGTGTAAGGTAATTGTGCGCCGTCAAAGGCCAGTCCTCCTTGGAAGCGTGGCTATTTGCCAGCCCCATATTGGGCAACATCATGGACGAGGCCAACAAGGCACTGATTTTCATAAATTCCCTTCTTCTCAACGTATATATAGTGCTAGAATCTTTCATGTCCTTCCGGTTAAAATCTGTGCATTTGGTCTACTTTGGCAATGTCGTAAACTGTGTTTTTGTCCATTTTGCCAGCAAAAAAATCGCTGGCAGCCTTAATGTTCCTGTAGCTATTGCCCAAACCCACAGCATAGGAACTCTGTTGTTCCGATTGCTCTACTGCTTCTTTGAGTGAAAGAGAGGTAGTACCATGGTTTTGGAGGTCTCTAGCCAATCGGATGATTTCATCCTCCTCATTGTAAAAGTTCAGGTCTTCGATATAGGCCTGCATTTTTTTAGGGTCAGCGTTTTGGAAGGCCTCTATGTAGGTTTCCAGGTATTCGCTCAGCTTTTGATAATGATTAGGGAATTCCTCCAGCCAACTTTCCAACGTATCTGATTTCCTATGAAAGGTGTGGTAGGCCATCAGGTTTTGTTGGACCATGGAGACAGCTAGACTTTCCACGTAATTCACATGTAACAGATGAGCTGCGGGATGCTTATCCATATGTGGACTAAGGGTGGCTTCGGAAAGGTATACCTTGGGGGAAACCGATTTATTCTTGCCTCCCTGATACACTTTGTCAAAGGTGACCGCATCCTGATAGATATCCTGTTCGTCTTTGGAAAACCTGGGACCAGCTATGGTACTCTCATCCAGTTGCCTGGATTTCACCTCTATATCTATGGCCCTATGGGCCAGCCAGCCTATGGCCGCAGCTATTCGCGCTTCTGTACCATCCCCTTTTTTATGAGAGGGCCATTCCTTTATTGCTGCTTCAATAAAGGGCACCGCATGGAGATGGTTGCCCCTGGCTCCGGAGGCCATTAGACCTGCATCGGGTTCGTTTTCAAGGCTGGTTTTAAAGGCCTCATGGATTTCGTCGGAATGCCGGATGATACGGTATATATCATCATAGATGGCGATGTGGGTGAGATGTTCGGACATGAGATGACGCTTATTATTTTAGCGAATTAAATCGTTAACAAAATTTTCATTTATTCTTAAGAACCTTTTCAAAGTGATAATTAGGAAAATTTTAAGGTAACCATGAAGATTTAACATTAAAGCATTGAATACAAATAAGTGGATTATATAGCCAAGTTTAAATCGGTTCATCCATTTATTGCGAATTAATTTAATCAAAATTTTATGTATTTCTTCAAAGACTTTGTGGTATTTACTTCAAATTTTAACTTTGTATAAGGTCTAGTTAAATCCAATAAATCCATGTACCTACCTAAAACCCTATTCTTCCAAGACGACGGACAAATTCCCAACTCAAGTCTTCCCCTACTCTATTACCAACAAGTGGTAGACTCCAATGGAGATAAGGCGGCGAGATGGCTGGAGAACACCTTCGCCGCCAATGGCTGGACCAACAGCTGGCGCTGGGGAGTCTACGACTTCCACCATTACCACAGCAATACCCATGAGGTTCTTGGGGTTTTCCAGGGTTCTGCCTTAATTTTGCTGGGAGGCGAAAAAGGTGAAAAGGTGAAGGTGAAAGCCGGTGACGTCATCATAATCCCTGCAGGGGTGGGCCATAAATGCCTCAGTCACTCCCCTAACTTCACCGTGGTAGGTGCCTATCCAGAAGGGAAAAGCCCAGACCTGCTAAAAGGCCAAGCAGGGGAAAGGCCGCAAGCAGACCAAAATATCGCCAAGGTCCCTATGCCTGCCTCTGATCCCATCTTAGGAAACAAAGGCGGCTTGGTCGAAATCTGGAAGAAATAAGCAATGATTATGAACAGCAGAAGAAAGTTTATCACGCAATCCCTAGGCCTTGCCGCAGGCACGGCATTGGCACCCTTTATATCATCGGCAAACTCTATCCCTAAACCAACTATGAATCTAAAAGAAAAACTAAATGTAATGTTACCTTCAAATTACGGCCTTGGAGGTGTGGCCATAGGAAACGGTTTCAGGCCCACCACCGACGAGCAGGCACAAAAAGCCATGGAAGGTGCCTGGGAGGCAGGTGTAAGGTTTTTCGATACCTCCCCGTTTTATGGCTTTGGGCTAAGTGAGAGAAGATTTGGAAGGTTTCTTCACAATAAGAAACGGGATGAATATATATTGGCCACCAAGGTGGGAAGATTGCTCAAACCCGCCAAAGACGCACCCGGTAAAGGCACCTGGAAGGATGCATCGCCCTTTACCTTCGAATATGACTACAGTGCAGAGGGGGTAAGAAGATCCATAGAGGATAGCTTACAACGTCTGGGCATCAGCAGTATAGATATTGTCTTTATTCATGATCTTTCCCCCGAAAATGCAGATATGAAGGACAACTGGATGGATTACTTTCAGGTGGCCGCCAAAGGTGCCATGCCCGAACTCACCAAAATGCGGGAGGAAGGCCTGATCAAAGGATGGGGACTAGGGGTAAACCGTATTGAGCCCATTTTGGAGGCCTTAAAAGTGGCAGAACCGGATATCTGCCTTTCCGCCACTCAGTATTCCCTGATGTACCATGAAGATGCCCTGAGAAGGCTCTTCCCTGCCTGCGAAGAAAAGGGGGTGGACATCGTCTCCGGAGCTGCGCTGAACGCAGGTTTTCTTGCCGGGATAGACCGTTACAACTACTGGGGGGAGATGCCGGAAGGTTTTAAAGAAAAGAGGGCCAGGATGAAGGAAATAGCCGAAAAGTACGGCACAGACCTGAGGACGGTTGCGCTGCAGTTTGCCGCAGCCCCAAAAGTGGTGAAAGCGGTAATCCCCGGGACCCGATATCCTGAGCAGGCCAGGGAAAACGTGGAATCCATGAAGGTGAAAATCCCTTCTGATTTGTGGAAGGAATTAAAAGAGGAGAAATTGATTTCGGAGCATGCCCCGGAACCCGCATAGCATTGGCCGTACCGGTAAATTATAAGGCTTGAGGGTTTATTCCATGCAATTTTTCTTTCAACTTTTGTTTAAATTGAGTAGAAGTCCTTACAGATCCTCCTTCTGCCACTCCAAAAAGATCCTATCCCAACTCATAGGCAGAGTGGGTATGCTGTTCTTTGCTCAGGTATGCTGATAATGCTTCCTTTACAATAGTAGATTAAGTCATGGACTGCTCATTGCCTTGAGTCGTTCCTCCATTTCTTTATCGAGTCTGACAATAAGCATAATAGGGGGTTTTTAATTGTAATACAAAATTCACTTTTGGTCAAACCCAAACCATCTTTTTTGAATTTTAAAAAAATATTGAGTTTTTTCGGCTTCCTTCCAACCTTTTTTAAATAAACGCCCTCTTTTAATTGAATATGGCTGGACACAAACAAACAGAAAAAGACTTGATAAGTGCCTGTAAATCGCAAGATAGCCAAGCACAATTCGAGCTTTTTGAGAGATATAAGGTTGTTATGTTCAATTTGGTGTTTAGAATATGCAATGATTATGATGAAGCCAATGATTTGCTTCAAGAAGGATTTATAGGGGCTTCCATTCGGTCTTGATTATATAGGCGGAAAGGTGGCTCCCGAAATGGGATTCAGGTTTGTAGCCGATTTCAAAAAAGTGGGGTTAGGCGCATCGATCACCAATTCTGTCTTTTTCTCAGACAGACCAGAAGGTGGCGTAAATGTCTTCCACAATCCATTCGTAAATGCCGAGATAGTCCTTAGCCCAAGTAAGACACCCTGGAACACGATCCAAATCGGGTACTTATTGAGGGACGCTGGGCCTGTTCTCCAGGGAGAAACCTTTAAATTAGCATATAGGTACCATGTCAAAGGAGGGATTCAACTATCAGCAGGGATGGTTTTAACTGACAATGCCCAAACCTTTATTCCAATGCTTGGAATTAGAATTTTATAAAAAATCTCACCATATTCCAGTGTCTTCACTCACTTTGGCTTTAGCCAAACCATTTACCATTGAATCCAATTTTGGTAGTTAATTTTACTTGTTGGTATTAAAATTAAACAGCTGTGACATAAAACCATAATATCTCTTGTTTTATTCTGATATGCGCTGATACTTCCCCCAAAACTCAGATGGTCATTTTTTAGGGAAAATTTACTCAACCACTCGCCGTGGATCTGAATGACTGAATAAAAACCATAAAATAGCCAATGCATAAAAGTAAGTGCAAAGGGAAAAAGAGCCAGTGGGCCCACCAAATACTCACTCCCAACAACACTAAAAAAATTACCGCAAATACTCCCTCAACATAGGTACTGATGGGTACTTGGGAAGCACGGTACCGATTATTGTGGATTTCCGCCGTGGATTTAGCGTTGAATTTGGGGGTTCGAATAAAAGGGCTTTTCTTCCCTGTAAAGCCTTCCCAGACCGCAATGGAATTGTGCAAGGCCATACCCATGGAAACCGCTAGAAAAAGCGGCAGTTGATAAAAAAAGGTAGAAAGCTTTTTCCCTATGCCTTTAAGCTGATAGGTGTTTGCCACAAAATACACTCCCGCAATGATCAAAAAGCCCAACATAAAAAGTGAACCGTACTTCCAGAGCCATTGGGGCAAATCACCTCTTAAGCTCATTATCCAAAGAGGTATGCTAAGCGTAGACACCATTAATATCGCGATAAATACTGTACTATTAAGCAGATGGGCGGTGGCATGTAGCTTAGTCTTAATGGAAAGCCCTTTCCTACCCCATACCGAAAACAAATGCTTTCTGGCACATTCAGCTCCTCCCTTGGTCCATCGGAACTGCTGGGATTTAAGGGCGCTCATAATGGGGGGAAGTTCAGCAGGGGATTCCACTTCCGGCAAGTAAACAAACTCCCATCCCTCCTTTTGTGCCCTATAGCTAAGGTCCAAATCCTCGGTAAGGGTGTCGTCACTCCAATCTCCTGCATCCAGGATACACTGTTTTCTCCATATACCCCCGGTGCCGTTGAAATTGATAAATGCCCCTAGGGCATTTCTCCCCACCTGTTCCACCAAGAAGTGTGCATCCAGGGCGAAGGCCTGTAAACGGGTTAATATTGAATGCTTATGGTTTAGATGAGTCCAGCGCGTTTGGACCATGCCTATCCTAGGGTTAGAAAATTCCGGAACAGTATTCATCAAAAATTCGGGGTCAGGTACAAAATCGGCATCAAAAACCGCAATGAACTCGCCCTTGGCCAGAGAAAGCCCATATTTAAGGGCTCCTGCCTTAAAGCCTCTCCTGCTTTTTCTACGCACATGGAGAATGGTGTGATGAGGAAGGGAGTTGATTTTTCTGGAAATGATATCGCTGGTTTCGTCATCACTGTCGTCCAGCACCTGGATTTCCAATTTATCCGATGGATAATTAAGCGCGGTCACTGCGTCCAGTAAACGTGCGGCAACATATTTTTCATTATAAAGGGGCAGCTGCACGGTTACCGTGGGCCATTCAGCAGGGGAGGCTGCACGTGACGATGGATCTTTCCTTTTATTTAGAAAACACCACAATAAATGCCCCTGTGCCAAACTGTACAGAAAAATAAAAAACAGGGCAAGTGCATACAGCCCCACGATAATAATTGTCAACCCCATTATTTTTCCACCTTGATAGAATCATTTCCTATGATAATAGGATGTTCGTTTATCCTTCCTTTTTCACCTTTATTTTCCAACTTCAAAACTCCTCTGGGGCATACCGCGGAACATATGCCACAACCCACGCATGAAGCTCTTACTATATGCTGACCTCGCTGTGCATACCATTTCACGTCTATACCCATTTCACAATAGGTGGAACAGTTTCCACAACTAATGCACTGCCCCCCATTTGTGGTAATCCTAAACCTGGATTTAAACCGTTGTACAATGCCTAAATAGGCAGCAAGGGGGCATCCGAACCTGCACCAAACCCTATTTCCCATAAAGGGATAGAAGCCTGTGCCTACCACCCCAGCAAATGCCGCTCCAATCAGAAAACCATACCATTGGTGCAACATGCCTGTGGCGTCACCTAAAAGCCCAAATCCTGAAAAATAGTTCCAAATAGTAAACCCTGTCATGACCACTGCAAACACCAATACCCCATGCACCATATACCTTTCAATTTTCCATGCTTTTAAGGATTTGTCTGAAAGATGCCTGAAGGGGTCGCCTAGGGTTTCTGCAAGTCCCCCACAGCCACAAACCCATGAACAATACCACCTTTTCCCATAAAAATAGGTAAACAATGGCACACCCAAAATGATCAAAATAATGCCCCAAACCAGCATGAACATCCCTAGGCTTCCACTGCCCAGCATACCTTCTATCCTATAATCAAAGAAGAAATCGTAATCCAGTGGCCAAATATTTTTAAAATCATGCCAGGGCATGTTGAGGAGTACAAGGATTTCCGGTATAATAAAGGCGAAAGCCAATTGGAAAAACATTACGGAATAGGTACGGATAATCTGGTAAGGGTTCCCCCTGTACCTTCTGAACATGCGTATTCCCATCACTAAAATGGCCAGGGTATAGAGTAAGCCGTACAAAAACCACTGGCTTGCAGGCTGCCCTGATAAAAATTTGCTTATGCCATCTACTAAAACGGTAAGATTAGTTAGGTATTCAGCATACCAATACAGGATCACATAAAAAGCGATAAGATAAGCACCGGTAAGTATACCTAACCAGCCCCTATTTTTCATGGAGGAAAAGTAAATGCCGTCATTTTTGATCCCCGGTGGTTCCTTTCTATGAAGGGGCAAAATATACATTAACGCCCCTAGGATGGGCAGCAGCAGAGCAGCTACAAAAAATAAGACTGTATATTCCTGAACAGGCCCATGCCCAGAAGCCTTGGTGAGTGAGAAGGCATAATCCTCATAAATAACTTCATCCCATTTTTCTTCTGCTTTTAACTCCTCGTTATAGGCATTAAAGTAGTCATTAAAATCACTTACAAAAGCTACCTGGTTAGGATAGGTTACCCCGTACATGGGGGACAGTTGTTTCAGTAGTTCACTGTGTTCAGGTTTCAACTTTTCTTGGGCGATTTCCCTGCTGAGCGTAAACTCCCCAATAAAAGGTACCAGGGAAAATAAAACCAGTCCCCCTACAAACAGGGCCAATCCAAGATATTGTAGATATTTCATATTGATGTTCCCGTTAACCTTTGCCAGAAAGAGGGCTTTTGATGAGAAATTTGGGTTCCAAACCGTCTGTTATAAGCTTTAAGGATTTCATTGATATGTGATTCAAAAAACTCAGGATCGAAGTCAGCCTCCACCAACCTTGACATTACCTTGTTGATTTTCCATCCATTTTTTATGGCTTTGTCAAAAAAGGGGTGGCTAAGCCTCATGCCCATGGAATTAGCACCCAATAGAGCTTGTGTATGTTTGTCAAAAGTCATCCTAAATCCAACTTTACCACCAGGGTGTTCCCAGTAAAAGTGATGCACTCCTTCTCGGGAAGCTGCCGGGACAAACCCGTAAGTTTGATATTCAATGTCAAAAAACTTTGCGGAGTTAAACCAAACCCCCGGTTTATAGGGGAGGGCTCTGTCGGCAGTGAGGTTATACCCAAGGGTTTCACCATGCATTCGTCCTGTATACCATACTTGCTCTATGTTTTTCCGGTTTACCCCGGGATTTTCCTTGAATTCCGCACAATCACCTATGGCAAATACATCCTTGATATTGGTGCAAAAATAAGAATCTATCAGAACCCCATCATTTAAGGACAGGTCACCTCCCTTTAAAAATGACACATTTGGTGTCACCCCTATGGCCATACCCACAAATTGCGTGGATATGGTTTCATTCTTGTCCGTGATGATGTTTTGCACCTTCCCATCTGAACTACCCTCTATCCTTTCCAGGGAGGTGTTCAGCCTCAGGTCTACTCCATGCTCCCTGATATGACGGTCTGCCATCATCCCTTCTTCCTCTGGCAGCACTGAACCCCAAAAATGTGCATCCTTCACCAAGAAGGTGACAGAAATATCCCTGCTTCTCAACATTTCACACAGCTCTATACCAATCAAGCCTCCGCCTACCACGGTGGCGTGCTTTATAGCTCTGGTCTTAGCTTCCATTTTTTCCAGATCCTGTAAACCATAGAAGCCTTGTACCCCCATCAAATCTTCTCCTTCAATACCTATTTTTTTTGGTATGGAACCGGTAGAAACGATCAAAATATCGTAGGAAATGGGGGATGACTGATCTAAGAAAAGCCTTTTTTCTGAATAATTTATTTGCGTAACCCAATCTTGGATCAACGTAAACCTATTTTTCTGCCAGAAAAAATCCTCATAGGGTTTAATATTTTCATATTTCATGTGCCCCATATACAGGTACATCAATGCTGTCCTGGAGAAAAAGTGGGCAGATTCGCCTGAGATTAGCGTTATCTTGGCATGATGGTCCTTTTTTCGAATGGTCCTGGCACAGGTGACTCCAGCAATACCATTCCCAATAATCACAATATGTCTATCTCTGGATTGATGGCAATAGTTGTTTGCTTCGATCATTGGATTTAGCTTTTAGAAGCAATGATAAGCAATATTGAGAGAAAAACCTTTATCACCTCCAGAAATTGAGGAGACAACATAACCCAGTATATTGTCCCTATGGTTTGGTTGGGGCTCTTCCAAGGTATAGGTGGAAGATTTCTGAAAGGGCATTAATTTGTATGGGTTTAACCAAAAAATCACTCATGCCCGATTTAAGGCATTTTTCCTTTTCCTCTTTAAGTGCTCCTGCGGTTAGTGCCACTATGGGAACACCATTGATTTCTGGATTGTCCAGGCTTTTGATTTTTCTAGTGGCCTCAAGGCCATCCATCTCCGGCATTTGAATATCCATGAGCACCAAATCCACTTTCTGTTGTTTGATTATCTCCAACGCCTGCAGGCCGGTCTTGGCTTCCAGGATAGTGGCCTGAGGGATGAGTTGCTTGATCATGGTTTTCACCAGCATCATGTTCATAGGTACATCCTCTGCTATCAACAGGGTGAATGATTCGGAAAACGGGAGATTAGGCTGCTCTGTAGGGCCTTCGGGAACTTTTTCTTGGGTAAGTTGGCTAGGGGCTTTGGAAACTGTATATGGGGCATGCAAGGCAAATGAAAATGTAGAGCCAACGCCTATACGGCTCTCCAAGTGGATGTGGCTACCCATTTTTTCAGCTAACAGATTGGAAATCACCAACCCAAGCCCACTTCCCCCAAATTTCCTTGTGGTGGAGCCATCCGCTTGAGAAAATGCTTGGAAGAGGTTTTTCCGTTGTTCTTCAGAAATCCCGATTCCTGTGTCTTCAACTGCAAATACAAATTTGGCCTCATTCCCCTTTTCTGGATAAAACCCCAACCTAAGTTCTACCTTTCCTTCATCGGTGAATTTTACCGCATTGGTCAGTAAGTTGATCAGGATTTGTTTGAGCCGCACAGGATCCACTCTAAAAAGCTTAGGTGAATCTTCTGGTAAATTCAAAACCAATTCAAGCCCTTTTTCCTTAGCCTGGAATTCCACTATTTCAAGAGCTTCCTTAAGTAAACCTTTCAGCTCCACCTCTATTACCTCTAACTCCAGCTTTCCGGCCTCTATTTTAGATAAATCCAATATGTCATTGATGATTTCTAACAAGGCTTTTCCTGCGTTATTGGCGTTTTCGACATATTTTTGCTGTAATGGGTTTAGGTGAGTTTTGATCAATAAATCCGTAAATCCTATGACGCCATTTAGTGGCGTGCGGATTTCATGGCTCATGTTGGCCAGGAATTGTGATTTGGCCTTATTTGCTGCCTCTGCTTTTTTCTTGGCCTTTTCCAATTCCTGAATGGCCATTCTTTTCTGGGTAATATCTTGTATGGTACCAAAAACACGTACGCACAAGCCCCATTTTCTTTCTGTTTTACCTTTTACCCGGACCCACTTTTCATTCAGATTAGAGGTTTTCATTAACAACTCCAGATCAAACTCTTTTCCCGAAGTCACCGCCTCTTCAATGGAAGTTTTCAACTTGGTTCTGTATTTTTTCAATTTCAGGCAATTCAAGGTAAAATCAAGGGTAGGTGTGAAATCCTCTTCCACCTCATAGATTTCTTTGGTCACATTGGACCAGACCTGGGTAAAATCGAATGGGTTAAGTTCCCATGCTCCCACTTTGGCCAGGCTGCCAGCCTGTTCCAAAAGCTCCTTAGTCCGCAGCAATTCCTCCTTTGCCAATTGTGTCTCGGTCACATCCTGAGCTGCGGCATAGATCAAGCCTCCCTTCTGGCAGGCATTCCACTCAATATGCCTAAACTCACCATCTTTCCGTCTATATCTATTGGAAAAAGAAACCAACCTTTTTCCCTCCCTGAGCCTTGTCACAGCCTCTTCCGTAACGGAAAAATCACTGGGATGGACAAAATCCATAAACTCCCTATCCACCATTTCTTCCAGGGAATAACCCAGAACCGTGCTCCAATTTTGATTGAGCTTCATGAACCTACCATCTGCACTGGCAATACATAATAAACTCTGGGCAACTTCAAAAAAATACGCTAATTCATTGTTCTTCGTCCGTAACTTTTTATTTAACCAATATAGGTTTTCGCTCTTTTTCCGTAGTTCTAACATCCGTACCACCTGTCGGGCTATTGTCCTCATCCCGTCTTTTTGAGCACTGCTTAACTTTTTGGGCATTTGATCCATCACACATAATGCGCCGAGGATTTGGCCACCTTCGGTAATCAATGGTGCCCCTGCATAAAAAACTACGCGCGGATGCCCCGTAACCATGGGGTGATTACTAAATCTGCTTACCTGCCGGACATCCTTGATTTCAAAAACACTGCTTGGGTTATTAATAGCGTGTTCGCAAAAGGAATCATCTATATTGTTTTCATGAGGAAGACTAGTTTTATTGAAAACAAAAGAGTTGGTTTCCTCATCATACATGGAAATAACGGCAATTGAAGTTTCGCATAGCACCTTGGCTAACCTGGTCAGGTCCTTCAGTTCCTTCTCATCTTTAATCAATAGCTTTTTATGGGACTCTTCCACCCTCAATACGCCCAAAACAGCATCTTCTAAAATTAGCTCATCCATCCCAAACAAAATCTAAAAATAATGTACTGGCAATTAGTAGATTATTAACATATACCACTTATCACAAAGGTAATGAAGATTTTTATTTTAGAAATAAATACGTTTGCAACCAAAGTATTTTTTATTGAATATGTTCGCCTTACAAAAATTTACTTCTTAACAGTAATTTCTTATGTAAATATTTATTTAACCATACATAAAACAGCTACAAATACACTCTAATGTATTTCATATGTTTATAATTGTCTTTTATAATTGTCTTTTAGCGTTCATAACTTGTCCTGCACCGAAGGCCGGGGAAGCCTGCCCCAGCCTGCCCCGTCCCGTAGCTACGGGGGGCATCCCGCTGTGTGACAGTTTCTTCATGCTCGATTTCATATAATACTTTTTGGACCTGATAATGCCAACGGTTTAAGATTAGCTATTTGTATTTTACAATTCCTAACTTACCAAACCCCACTCTTTATAATTTACACACTTGATTAACGCCTATTTAATTCTAATAGCATTTAATATGGCCAATAGAGCCACTCCCACATCTGCAAAAATGGCTTCCCATAGGGAAGCCATGCCGGCAGCTCCCAATGCCAAGACCAAGACCTTAATTCCAATTGCCATGACGATGTTTTGCCACACGATCACCCTGGTCTTTTTCCCAATCTCCACTCCCTGTGGAATTTTTTCCAATTTGTCATCCTGTATCACTACATCCGCAGCCTCCACTGCCACATCTGAACCGGATTGCCCCATTGCAATCCCTACATCTGCCATGGCCAATACAGGGCCGTCATTAATACCATCCCCTACGTATGCCAGGTTTTTACTGATGGATTTATGTTGAGTCAGTATTTGCAATTTATCTTCAGGAAGGAGCTCGCCATAAGCCCATCGCATGTCAAATTGATTTTTCAATTTTTCAACCTTAGAATGCCTATCCCCGGAAAGTATACCAAATGACTGGATTCCCAACCTTCTCAAATGAGCCATAGCCATCGCCGCGCCATCTTTGACCTTTTCCTCTAATACAAAATGCCCCGCCATTTGGCCATTTACAGCCAATACGACCCAAGCATCCTGTTTCTTATCGTCAACCGGTAAACCTACCCCCTCCCTTTTCATAAATGAAGGGCTTCCTAACAAAACTGTCTTCCCATCCACTTCAGCCTTTAGCCCCAGTCCTGAAATTTCATTTACCTCCAACTCAAGGAATTGATTTGGAACTCCAATTTTTTTTGAAAGTGCTCTGGAAACCGGATGGGAAGAACGGGAAGTCATGGCGTATACCACGGCTTCTACATTGAGATTTTCCAGGTGGCCAGGGGTAAGGTTCATATCGCTGACCTCGAACTCATTTTCTGTAAGTGTTCCAGTTTTATCGAAAAACAAGGTGTCTATCTTAGCCAATCTATCCAAATAATTCGCTCCTTTAAAAAATATACCTTTTCTAGCTGCAGCACCCAGCCCCCCAAAGTACCCCAACGGAATAGATATTACCAATGCACAGGGGCAGGAAATGACCAAAAATATCAATGCTCGGTATAACCAAAGCTCAAAATCGTATGAGGGGAGAAATAAATAGGGCAG
The DNA here is from genome assembly GCA_003565295.1 of Cyclobacteriaceae bacterium. Lineage (GTDB taxonomy): Bacteria > Bacteroidota > Bacteroidia > Cytophagales > Cyclobacteriaceae > Pleomorphovibrio. The sequence goes on along the minus strand of PXCO01000315.1, from coordinate 10,991 downwards.
AAATACCACTCCCAAGGCCCCAAAGACTACAATGGGTGTATAAACTCTTGCAAAAGCACTTATAAACCGCTGCGATTTGGATTTCTTTTCTGCTGCACGTTCCACCATCCTCACAATCCTGGCCGTTGCACTCTGCCGCAATTCTCTGGTAACCTTGACTTTCACAGATTTGCCCAAAACAATATACCCCGCCAAAACCTCGTCCCCGGTCGAAAAGGTTTTTGGCATGGATTCACCAGTACTGCTAGAAGTGTCAAAAGCAGCCTCATCCGATTCCACTTCCCCATCCAGGGCCACTTTGTCGCCCGCCCTATATAAAACGGTATCACCAATTTTCACTGACCGTAGGGGAAGCTGCTCCAACCCTCCACTTCCCACTCGAATCAACGTGTCCGGAACCTTCTCCAACATTGCCTTAATGTTTGTTCTAGCTCTTTTTACCGCAGAATGTTGCATTTGTTCACCCACAGTGTAAAATAGCATTACAGAAACAGCTTCTGCTAATTCACCCAAGTAAATAGCGCCCAAGGTGGCTAGGGACATCAAAAAAAATTCATTGAAAACACCCCCTTTAACCAATAAATTAAAGGCATTTGTTAATACATTTTTCCCTATCAAAAAATAGGCAATAAGGTACCAGCTCCATTTGATTTCAGAATGAAACCAAAAGACATCAAAATAATCCAACAATAAACCACCCCCCAACAGGAAGGCACTCACTAAAGTATCCCAATAGGAAGTTATCAAACCCTCAATCCATTTCCGTTTTTTCATTTGCTACAATATAACCAATAGATATAAAATTCCAACAATAATTGGATAATGGCAAACATATTTCACTAAATCATTTGTATTAATTAATCCCTTATCATACTTTTGTATAAATCAGTGAATTTTCTTTTACCAATTAAATAAAATATAATGAGCGCAATTAAAGATTTCATCAAAGAGTACAGTCATTTATCAAATGTAGATTCTCCTTTCGTATATGAAGATGCCGATGGAAAAAGATATAAATCCGTGGAAGACGCATATAAAAGCGGTAAGGAAGTAAAAGTAAAAAACATCAATGACTCTGCATTAGAAGACCTCAAAGCATTAGGAGTAGAATCCAAAAGTGATGCCAATAAATTAATCGAATTAGTAAGTAACTTGTATGGTATAGAAGGTTCTGCTAAGAAAAGTGGAGGAAGAACTAGAAAAACCTACAGCGATGCTGAAAAAGCTAGCCTTTTGGAGAAATGGTATAAAGCAGAGAAGCAAAATGTAAGCAAAGCTGATTTCGCAAGGCAAGAAGACCTAACCTATCAAACATTGATCAAATGGATCAAAGATGATCAAGGCTGATCCTTGGCAAAGCAGTCATTTATATAAAAAAACCCAACCTTGATCAAGGTTGGGTTTTTTTATATAAAACTAAATTCACCAATTTGCTTTAGATTATAATATTGAAAGTAAATGAGTTAACTTGTTTATATTACCCTTATACAGTATTAAAGCAAAATTAATTCACGCTAAAGAGTCAATTCCATTAATTGGTTTTCCCTAGAAGATTGATAGATTCCTAAAATCAAAGCTAAGGATCTTCTCGCATCCCTACCCGTCACCATAGGTTCATGATCATTCCTGATAGCGTCCACCATATCCTGAACTTGCCCCAAATGAAGGCGGAAGTCAATGGCCATTGGATCTGATGCACCGGAACCTCCTATCTTATTAGAGGCCTCCTCTGGATTTAAACCATCTACATTCCAGGTGGTGATCTCTCCGGCTTCCAAAATGATGTTACCTTTATCCCCATATATCTCCAAGCGCTCAGGGTTTCCAGGGTAAAGGGATGTACCTCCAGTGATGGTTCCCAAGGCACCATTCTCGAAATTCACCAGGGCAACACCCAAATCCTCACCTTCTATTTCATGAACCATGGTTCTTACCTGCCCAAATACGGACTTAGCATCCCCCATAATGTCCAATAATAAATCGATGGTATGAACCCCTTGATTTATCAATGCAGCACCCCCATCACCGGAAATCGTACCTTTCCAAGCGCTGCTGCTGTAATATGCGGGCTCCCTGTACCAATTTATGGACGCTGTACCCATCAGCAACCTTCCCAAATAACCTTCCCTTACCGCTTTTTTAAGTTGAAGAAATCCAGGTTTAAGCCGGTTTTGAAAGATTACTCCTAATTTCACCCCAGCATCTTCACATGCGTTTATTAATTCATCCGCCCTGGCCAAGTTTACTTCTATTGGCTTTTCCAATAAAATATGCTTGCCTGCCTTAGCCACTTCTATGGCGGGCTCAAGATGGTTACCGCTATGGGTGCAGATACATACCACATCCAAATCCAACTCCTCAAGGAATTTGGATATTTCCCAATAAGTGGGCACAGAAAATTTTTCTGAGGCCTGCTTAGCCCTTTCTTCTGAGCTGCTGCATACCCCTGTCAAAATACTGTCTTCACAAGCCTCAATGGCTTTGGCATGCATACCCGCAATGGCACCGGTACCTATTATCCCAAATCTCAATTTACTATTTCCCATATGCGTTGATCAGGTTTATTGATAATCTTTAGTCATTTCTTCCATTACCCAATTTGTCCTTGCGGCACTTTCACCAGTGCTAGGACAATCGCCCCTGCCCAGGATAGATTCGACCACCCGTTCAATTAATGGGTGTTGAATATGTTCCGGCATCTCAAAATTTAATTTCTGCTGCCCATACCTATCCGTTTTAAGTTCAATATAGGTGCCCTCAAATGTGGGAAAGGATATCTGCCCTTCTGAGCCAATAATTACGGTTTGGTCAACTTTTGAAGTATTGGCACTAGTAAAACACCAACTGCCCGTACCTATAATACCATTTTCAAAAGTAAAAACACCTGTGACGATGTCTTCGGCAGGATACAAGCCTGCTTGGTTTTTAGCCAGACCCTTTACCAATCCGATTGGACCCAGTAGAAAATCCAAAAGATCCAATTGGTGAGAAGCGAGGTCATAAAAATAACCCCCACCGGAGATTTTGGGATCTACTCTCCAATTGTCTTGGGAATTGGCCACCACATCCGGGTGTATAGGTTGCCTCATGGTCACCTGTACATGCCTTATCTCCCCTATGGCTCCTTCCAGTAACCAAGACTTCACTTTCAAGAAATTTGGAAGCATTCTCCTGTAATAGGCCACAAACAAAGGCACTTGAGCTTGCTTACACGCCTCGATCATCTGCAAACATTCCTCATGTGTCCTGGCCATGGGTTTCTCCACATAAATAGGCATACCTGCTTCTGCTGCCTTTTGCACATAATTAAGACGGGCATAAGGGGGAGTGGCAATGTAGACGGCATTTACATTAGGATCTTGTATCAATTGATCCGCATCCTCATACCAAGTGTCTATTTGATGCCTTGCAGCATAATCCCTAGCCTTTTCACCATCCCTCCGCATCACGGCAGCAATAGTGGAATTAGGGATTTTTTGCATGGCAGGAGCACTTTTTTTCTCGCATACATCGCCAACACCAATAATGCCCCATTTGATTGTTCCTAGCTTTTTCTGGACCATATTCATGAAAAAATTAACGGATGGGTTGCAAAATGATTTCTTTGAGGTCTAATAGTGCCCCTTCACTTCCAAAATCCTCTTTTGGTTTAAAAACCAGCTTATTATACCCCTTTCTTAACCTCATTTCTCCTATAGCTTTGGTTTTAAAAGTTTCCCAACTTCCCGAGGGCTTCACTATCCCTTCAATCCTTTGGCCCTGGTTTTCAAACACAAATGGTTTGCCAGCCTCTTTATCGGAAACAGACCATTCCATCACGGCCAAATATCTCCCGGATGAAGGAACATCTACTTCCCATTCCACTTGATCCTTTCCGGTAAACCAGCCGAAAGCTTTCCAATCAGGCATATATTCTATCCTAGGCCCAACTCCTCTACCGTTTTCGGCTGTGAGAAGGATCCGTCCATTTGACTCAGGCCTTATCAAGGTAGGGATGTTCACCGTATCAGCAGTGGACTCCCGCGTAGTCCGCACATACTCGGCCACCTCTCCCATAGGTGCCAACCAAATCCCATTTTCTTCTTGTTGGGCATATTCGATCAGCTGTCTAAGCATTTTAGTAGTAGTGGTTTGCCTTCCGCCCTCCCCTATATCGTGACCGGCTAAGACCAGCCATTGTGCGTTTTCCTTAGCAGCAGTGATTTGGGGTAATAGTTCTTCAAAGGTTTTGTTGTCCATCTCCATCCCGTTCAATAATCCCATATCCCCATAAAAAGGATCGACAGGGGCTTCACTCAGCCAGTTTCTTCCTGCCAAAAAATGCCTGGCCACCAAGGGAACATAACTCTCCTGGTAAAGGCCCGCACCCACGTAAGGCTGACCACAGGGATAGGCAAAAACCATGACTTTAGTGTCCAGGTTTTCTTCTATCCATTTATTCGCGTCCAGCAATTCTCTTTCCATTTTACCCAATGTGTAATTTTCTAGGGCCTTGTGTCTGGCCCAAACAAAATTTCCACTACAGGGGTGCTCCACTGTATGGTTGCCCATTTCATGACCGTTTTTTGCCGCTTTTTTCCAGGCTTCCAAGTTCCTTTCCACAGAAGACGGGACTATAAAGAAGGTAGCCTTAACGCCATATTCGTCGAAAAGTGGTAACCCTTGCTCAAGGTTACTGTCCCTGGCATCATCAAAGGTGAGGCTAACGGCCATTTTTTTTCCTTCCGGCCAGATGAAGTGTGGAGTTTGGGCATACAACTCAAAAAAAGATAACAAAATAATCAATAAAAAGGCCAATAGTATGGGTTTCGTGTTCATTTTGGGCGACTATTAAATAATTGAAGGTGAAACTTGTTAAAGCAAGTTTGATTGGATAAACTTAATTAAATAAACCATAAGGTGCAATGAAAAATACAGTTCTATTATTTGAAAAAAGACTAGATTAACTTATCAATCATCAAATTAAAATGTGGCCTGAAAGGAAAAGGGGGAGGTTAATGGTGATTTTGATTTTTTTTAATCGAGTATTGGCTTTGGACAAATGAAAATTATTAGACCCCTAAGAACCTCTAATACAATGGAATTCCTTAAGGCCGACCCCTTTCACGAAAAGGTGGGAAGAATGGAGGGCTTTACAAAACAGATAGGCACACTACAAAAATAGAAGTAGAAGTTTTCTTTTTCAAACTCATTTATATCCTCACTGATTTAAATCACTCCTATTTATTTCCTTTTACAACTTAGTTACCAGAGGTAGAACTAGTATTGCGCATTAGGGCATTGAAAAAATTAAATCATGTTTTCTGCTGGCCTTTAGGCACTTTACCTAAGGGTCTAGGTTTACCTTTTGTGTTTTAGCTTTGAAATGGGTATAAATTGACTAATTTAGGGGTTAGGGTAAAAAAAACAATTGAAGAGATATGGCTAAAAATGTATTTGGAGAGCGACTTATTCCCTGCAGTACCTCACCTGCAACAGGCTATTACAGGGATGGTTGCTGTGAAACCGGAGAGGATGATTTTGGCACACATACCGTTTGTGCAGTGATGACTGATGGGTTTCTTTCCTTTAGCAGAAGCATGGGCAATGACCTCATTACCCCAAACCCGGCATTTCAATTCCCTGGACTTAAGGCGGGGGACCGATGGTGCCTCTGTGCAAGTAGATGGTTAGAGGCTTACCATGCCGGAGTGGCCCCGAAAGTAATTTTGGAGGCCACTCATGAAAAAACACTTAGCTACGTCCCCTTGGAGGAGTTGGTGAAATTTGCTGTTCGAGAAAGGGATTCAAAGGATATTTAAGGTCTGTTCCTTGATTTTTTCCAATTCATCTTTCATTTGAATCACCTCCTGTTGGATTTTTACGTCGTTAGCTTTTGAGCCAATGGTATTAATTTCCCTACCTATTTCCTGACTAATGAAACCCAGCTTCTTGCCTTGGGCGTCACCATTTTCTAATATCTTCATGAAATAGTTTAAATGGGTCTCCAACCTCACTATTTCCTCGGTGATGTCCAGTTTCTCAAAATAATAGATCAGTTCCTGTTCAAACCTGTTCTGATCAATCTCTATATCGTCCAGCCATTCGGCAAAATGGTTTCTGATCTTCTCTTTTATTTTATCTTTTCTCCTGGGTTCTTCAGCCCTGACGTTAGCCAGTCTTGAAGAGATTTCCTGAATGTTTTCCTTTAGCTTCACAAAAAGTGCCCCACCTTCATCCTCCCTAAACTCGTTACACCGCTCCAGCGCAATCAATAACTGGGATTTCAGGGCCTCCCATTCTTCAGGTTGCCGGGATTTTTCAGGGTTAGAAATGGAAACATTGGGCGATTGCAGGGCGAGTTTGAAGATTTCTGCTTCCTCTTCCCCTACCTGCTGTGCAAGCCCCTTGTAGGTATTCACATAGGCCTTAAATAAGCCCTCATTGATGGTCACTGGAAGTTCATCGCTATCCTTGGTAGTAAATTCAATGGTCAAATTCACTTTGCCCCTTACCAGATGCTCGGCAATCAAGTTACGTAACTCTATTTCCTTATCCGAAAATTGCTTCGGATATTTCATGTTCAGGTCTAAAAACTTGGAATTTAATGTCTTAACTTCTACATGAATGATGTGGGTGTCATTCTCAAAATTGGCCAGCCCGTAGCCCGTCATTGATTTTACCATTCCGCAATATACCTATAGAGTATTAAAAGTTGTAACCCAATGTCACATAAAAACGAGTTTTCTCCGTGGTGTAGTTCCGAATGGGTCTAGCCGCGTCAAATTTCACATAATAGTTTAGTAGCACAGTTCGCAGACCGGCCCCATAGCTTTGCAACCAGGGGTTATTGAAGTTGTTTAAAGTGATCACAAAGGGAGAACCCTCGGTACTGATCACCTCAGTATTCTGATCATTCACCCTTTCCCACGGGGGATTGGTAGTCCATGAAGAGCCCGCATCATAAAAACCCACCAACTGGAAGTTCCTGATAAAATTAGAGGTAATATTGCCCCTGGATAAATAAGAAAACAAGGGTATCCTAAGTTCCGAAGTGAACGTGATCACATTACTGCCACGTATCTCGTCGTAATTATATCCCCTTAGGTCTACAAATTCTGCAAACAAGATGTTGGAATTTTCCACACCCGCCTGGTTTCGGACTGGCGACACCTCAGGGCGGTTACTCGGGGGTTGGTGAAACTCATTGAACAGCCAATTGTCCATGCCTCCCACCAGGTACCTTTGGGGATTGTTCCCAAAGAAACTGCCTGCAAAAACCCTGGTGGCCAAGGTGATATTTTTGTGGATTTTTTGATAGTTTCTCAAATCCAAAAAGGCATTGCTAAAAGACCTATCGGAATGATTCATGCCCTGATAATGCACAAGGCCAATTTTACCTTTAAACCCTTGCTCCATATATAATCCCAATAGACGGGTTTTATCAACAATAAATTCTGCCCTGCCTCCTAGATAATTGACGTCAAACCTGTTTTGCTGACTGTCCGTTCCTCTTAATATAGAATCCGGGTTTATATTGAAATACTGGGTTTTGGCCACAAAAGGACTTAAAGTAAAACGCGTGCTTACAGAGAAAGGATATGAAATCCCCAACTCTGTTTTGGTAAGTACGTATCTTTGCCGATTAAGATCACCCTCATCCCGAACAATAGACCTCCTGTCAAACCTTCCCCTCAAATCTATCCTACTCTTGCGGTATTCATATTCAAAATACACATCACTTCCGGAGCGGAAATCCAAGGCGGCCATTATCCCCCCATTCACATTGTGATTATCGAGAAGATCACTCATATTCCCTTCCAAATTTATCCCAAAACCCCTCAGGGGGTCAACCACAAAATTAGTGTTAAGGCTGGAAGTAGTAAATAGGGGGGTATAGTTTCTGGGGCCTTGTACCCGCTTAACCATGGTTTGCTGCCTGAATGCATCCAAAATATCGCTTCTACCAGAAGGGGTACGGGGATCCCTTTGCTGGGCCTGCTGCTGGGAACGCTGGCGGGGATCCATAATGGAAGGAATGGTGTCAAAGGTATAGTTATCCGTATCAATCCCTCCTTCCCTCTCAAACCTCAATCTGTCCAAGCTGATAGTTCCGGTCAAATCTGATTCAGGCACTGTATCTTGCTCCATTTCTTGTGGATCCTGAGCAGGTAAGGGAGAAGATGGAGAAACAGTACCTGTATCGGGGGCTGTTAACGGAACCCCTGGACTGGGGGCAGGAGTAGGTGTAGTCCTAGCGCCACCAATAAGCAGGCTCTCCAAATCAATATCCACCACTGTGGTATCTGCCTCTTCTGGCTCTATTCCTGCATCAGGGGATAAGGTAGGGGTTTCGGTAGCTAAGGTATCCCCACCTATCATCATATCCTCCAGATCTTCATCAATTTCTATGGTATCCGCCTCTCTGATTTCTTCCTGAGTGGGAGCATCGTCCTCTAGCTCATCCTCTTCTTCCCTTTGAATTCTTCTGGTAGAAATTCTTTCATTCAACAGCTTTGCCTGCTGTAATTGGAGCCTTGGCGTACTAGGGGTGAATTGATCTATATTGGGGAAATTTTCTAAAACCAAATGGGTCTGGCTTCCATCTCTGACCGCAAATGCCCATCTATTGGAGCCCAAGTGGTAATCAAAAGATTCCAAACTTTTATTGAATGCAGAAACCTGGCTGCTAACATTGTTTCCCAGGCTAAACCGCATCAGGTTCATGATTCCGCTTTGTTCGCTAAGGTGCAATACGGTGGTACTGTTGAGCACCCGGGGCATGATATTGATGTGGTTAACGTTTGTCAGTTTAGTGTGCACCAGGGAATCCCCCAGATCTAGCTGAAAAAGATTGTAATAATCTGGCAGATTATTGACATCTATATTACCCTGCAACAGGCTGTCTGGCAGGTCCGTCTTGTTGGACGCATATATTATCGTGGAATCATTGAGATAGATAGGGGTTCTGTGATCAAAAACATCATTGGTGATCCTTCTTCCCTGGCCCCTCATATTCAGGGAATACAGGTCAGTTTTACCATTGGAAATGGCAGACATAATCATAGTCCTTCCATTTGGAGAGAAATTAAAATCAAGGATTTGGGTGATATTTCTCAAAAATATCCTGTCTTGACTACTGCCGTCAATCGCCCTCATCCTAAGGGTGGTAATCCCGCGCTTGAACCCTGCCATGACCAAGTTGAGGGTGTCCCTCCAAGCTAAGGCCGGGGTGGAAAAATCAGCTCTCTGATCATACGACGAATACCCCCCCTTGAAAATCGTCCTTTCCCTCCTTGTGGACACTTCTCGGATAATTACCCTATAGCGACCATCATTGTTGAGCACATAGGCAAGGTTTTTCCCATCAGGGCTAAATTTTATCTGGGAAATGGAACCATATTTATTCTTGGAAGAGGAATTAATAATGTTGTTCTCATTGATGCTCTTAAAATTATTCAGTACCTGGTCGTTCAAACTGGTATAAAAGGTTCTCCATTCGGTTGAAAAGTCCCTAAATCTTCTTCCCAAAGTATTTGCTATACTGTTTTCCTCATTTCTATTTATTCTGCTCAGGTTAAGGATACTGGAAATATACCTTTTGCCAAATCTCTCCACGATAAAATTCCAAATGGACTGGCCCACCAGCGCTGCTTCATCCTTTTGCAGCCTCCAAATCTTCGGGTTTTCATTGTCGGCCAGGTAATGCCTCACAAAATCGTCCATTTCCATGCTCCACCCATGGGCAAGGTACATGGCCGCCCCATCTATAAACCAGTCAGGGAAACTATTGATAAGGTTGGACTGAAAAGCATCGGAAATACTTGACCCATACAGCATTTCCTCAATAATAATTTTCGAGGTGTGGAAAAGTAATTCTTTTTTGAAGGATTCCCATGACCCCGTGTACGCCACCTCTGCCAGCAATTTAGAAAAATAGGTTTGTCCATCTACCGTGAAATTGTCATTGTTAAGGTTTAGGTTGCTTTCCAGAAGTTCCTGATGGGAGTTGTAAATGAAAATTTTGGGCTTGGTATAGGCTACGTATCCTATAGTCTGGGTCAACCTGTCGAATTCACTCTCTAAAAAATCAATGGCCATCCTAGCGTTGGCCATCCCCCCTCCGTAATAATGCACTTCAAAATTATTGGAAGTAAACTTATACCAGTCCTTAGGGGTGTGCTGAATCCGGTTTTTTCCAAACCGCTCTTGATCAAATTGCCCTGACACCTGGCCGGTGAAAAGGAAGCAACAAACAAAGCCTACTAGAGTAATAAATTTCAATTTCATTTACTTTCCCTCATGTGTGAACCTATCTTTTAAATATACTTAAAAAAACGATTGATGTTTACTTCTTCTTGTAGTTCCTTGGTATTAATTAGTAATTCACTCATTTCTTCACTCAAATGTGGTGCCATTGAAACGCCTTTTGCCCCGAGACCATTGAAGATATAAACCTGATTATGATGAGGATGTTTTCCCAAAAGTGGTTTTCTATCCTTAGTCGCAGGGCGAATACCCACTTCATGTTTAATCACCTCCTCCACAGGCAAATTTATTAGTTTTGCCAACTTATCCAACAATTCTTTTTTCCCTTTTTCAGTTGTCCCTGCCTGGAGATTGTGCCTGTCATAGGTAGCACCCAACTTTTGGATCCCATGAGGAAGTTCTATCCTGAAAACTCCCCTGTTCACAATGCAATCCGTCTCCAGCCCTTGACGAATCGTAAGAATTTCCCCTCTTACGGGAGTAAAGGGAAGGAAAGAGAAAAACCTGCTCTCTGCCGCTTGTATACCATTGGTGTATACCACGGACTGGGCTTGCAGATCTTTATACCTGATGCCTTCATCCGTCAGCTCCAGGAGAGCCTCATCATAATGCTCCCTACGAAGGAATCCCTGTCCCAACAGCCAGGCTGCATATTCATCCAATAAGGTGCTTATGTCCACATATCCGCACTTGTTTAACAAAATGCCTCCATATGGATCATTTACAGCTTCAAACCTGCTGTG
>PXCO01000132.1 GCA_003565295.1 Cyclobacteriaceae bacterium | reverse complement strand
CTTCGGTTTCCAAACCTGTTTATTTCGTTCGATTTGAAATAAAAGTCCACTCTTGCCCTTAAGACTTTCATGAAGTCCGATTTTCTGGATTTGGAAAATTTCAATGCTTTCATTATAATGTAATTTTAGTGGTGCACCCCCATTCAATAGGATAAAGGAAATCACACCTTAGTATTTTTTTTTACTTTTTAATTGGCCTATCCCCTTTTTTTTAGGTTTTGTTATTTGAGTTTTTGGCAGTCGCGGTTTTACACGACTTATCGTCGATTTCTATTGATAGACTGTAATTGGTTTAGGTAGGAAAGGAAAATGACTTGAACAATAAACTCATATAAATTTCTGTTAATTCCAAAGTTAGTCATTTTACTACTGCCTTTTATTACAAAAGAAGCCGGTAGAGTTACATATATTTTTGATTCACAAAAGTAAAATCATGCAAAACCCGGCATATCCGACAATTAAATAATGATTTATTTATATACCATTCAAGTTTTATCTTCTATTGCTTGTGTAAATTTGGGGTAAAGCCGGCGGCGGTTTTTAAAACTGATTAAATTAATGGGCTTTACTGCTATAAGGAAGTTTATTGGAAATTCCTGTCAAGCTGAATTGATCTTTATACCAACAATTTCTTGGCCTATCAATCTTATGAAATCGAGAATGATGCACACTGGGATGCCCCCCCGATAACTCGGGGTTGCGAGCATCCCCCGAAGCGAGTTCCCCGAATCGAGTTCGGGGCAGGCAGGGGCAGGCAATGTGGCCGTCGAAAAAAATATAATAAATGAAAGAAGATATTCATGAACCTTTGGGGGGAACAAAAGACTTTACAATGCCCGATTTTAGTAAATTGCCGGCATACCCACCAAAATTATGAGTCATGAGATTTTTCATTGTGTTTTTATTGGCCGGCACTCCACTTTGGGCCTTGGCCCAAAACGAAAGGGAAGACTGGTTTCCTTTACAATTTGAGCAGGATTTTTCCACATCCGTTATCAGCATGAATGACTGGCTGGATGCCCCAGCCGGAAAACATGGTTTCGTGACCATGGAAGGCCCGGATTTTAGGTTTGACAACGGTAAAAAAGTCAAATTTTGGGGTGTAAATATCTCTGGCGGGATCATATTCTCGGAGGAGAAAACCGCACATCAGCATGCCGATTATTTGGCCAAGTACGGCGTTAATGCAGTACGCTTCCATAAGTTTACCTGGTATGCCTTCAAGGGCGACTCTTCCACCCAACTCGCCAATGATAAATATGAGCGCATGGACTATTTTTTGAACACCCTTAGGGAAAAGGGAATTTACTATGGCTGGTCACCCATTTATGGGCATAGGCTGAGGGATGCTGACCGGGACAGGGTTTTGGCTTATGAGGAAGTAGTTTCGACTGAATTTCCCTGGGCACACCTGAACGGATCCACCGCCAGTCTGGTCAATTTCGCCCCAGACCTACAGGAAATCAACATAGAATTGATGGTAAACATGCTTAACCACGTCAACCCTCTTACGGGCCTTAGGTATGCAGATGATCCGGCATTGAACTTTATCGAGTTTCAAAATGAAGACAATATCTTTTGGAGCGCTATAGAGGTGACCTTGGAGCAGACACCTACCTACCGAAAGTTGCTGTGTGAGCTTTTCTCAGACTGGCTTAAAGAAAATTACGGCACGGAAGAGGCCTTAATAAAAGCCTGGGAGCCAGGTGCTCTCCCTGAAGATGAAAAACTGGCCTTACGCAACATATACCCTGACCCTAACCACTCCAGATTTGATGCGGAATACAGGAATGCCTTGAAAGAAGGCAGAAAAATAAAGCAGTCCTACCTGGACAAGGCAAGGTTTCTCTTTGAGCAACAGCACCAATTTTACCAGAAGTTTGTAAACGCTGTGAGGGACACAGGGTATAAGGGGCCTATAGTGGCATCCTGTTGGCAAGCAGGATCCGGAATCACCCATTATTATAACCTATATGCAGACTACGAAGCTGGGTTTATCGATCGGCATAATTACTTTGGTGGGGGTGCAGGAGGTCATCAACTCAAACCTGGAAAATTCAATAATGAAGCCATGGTTGCTAATCCCGGTTCAGGATTGCTGAGTTCCGGTTTGCAGCAGGTAGAAGATCGACCTTTCGCTTTTTCCGAATGGAAGAGCCTCATCCCCAATCAATGGACAGTGGAGGCTTCACCCATAATAGCGGTATATGGCATGGGGCTGCAGGGATGGGATGCCTCCTACATTTTCAGCAATGATTACCCCGGCTTTCACCCCACCCTTCAAAACCCCAAATCCCAAGGAGTTTACAACCCTGATGTGCCCGCTCAGATGGGCTTGTTCCCTACACTTTCCCGAATGATCTACCGTGAAGACGTAAAAGAGGGTAAGGTCATCCACCGTAGAAAGGTACACATCCCCAGCCTGACCACGGGTGAGCTTGGCTTCGAAGAGCAGGTTTCCCAAGACCATGATGTCAAAAGCTTTACCGGTGAGGTACCCGCATCTGCTTTGGCAGAAGGAAAAGTAGTGGTCACCTTCACCGATAAGCCGGAAGAGACCCAAGCTTTCGAATCCCCAAATGACAATCAGAAAACTCTCCCCTCCACCACCGGCCAATTGACCTGGGACACCACAGACAAGGGCTTTTTCACCGTGGACACCCCTGGCACGGTGGGTATGGTGGGCTTTGGGGGCGACAAAACCCATGATTTCAAGGAATTGAGTTTAGAAACCAGCAACCAATTTGCAGTCATATTCGCCAGCAGTTTGCACAGGGAAAAAAGTATACGCAAGTCCAGAAGTGTGTTGATCACCACATTAGCCCAATCCGCCAATACAGGCATGAGGTACTCTGAAGATTTATCCGAATTATTGGAAGTTGGAAAGGAACCCCTACTGCTGGAACCCGTTCGTCTAACCCTTGTCCTGAAAAAAATCAAAAATGGGACCGTACATATCCTGGATCACCTGGGCAGAAGGACCGGACAATCATTCCCCTTTGAAAAAGGCACAATCCACCTAGACGGGGCAGCTCACAAAACCTTTTATTATGAACTGGAATGGAAATAGGAAAGGTTAAAACCTTAACATTGGGTTATATAGAAAAGTTAGTGGTTGTTACCACCAATTCAAGCCATATTTATTTGTTTTGACCCATATTTACTTTTGTTTACCTAAACAAACAAATGGAGCCACTCTTCGAAATACATGCGAAGCTGGTTTCTCATTTAAAGAGTCCTTTTACCCCTAGTATTTGCAATAAAATAAGATGGGAAAATAGATTAATTGGCATTATCAGTGCCAGAGGAGTGGGTAAGACCACAATTCTTTTCCAGCGAATTCAGAGGGAATATAACAAGAGCTCTGAGGTTCTATATGTGAGTTTAGAAAAGGTGCCTTCTATGGCAGGATAAACATGCTTACTTTCCAGACAAAAAGAGAAAACAAGGCTAACCAGGAATCATCCTTTTGCAAGTGCCAGCAGCTCTCTGTCAGCCTTTTGATCGTATTTTTCCCTTTTCCTATGAGAAATCTGCTGCCCATTTCGGTCAATCAGAAAGTTGTATAAAGTGCCATCCACTTGAACCGAATAATTGACTATTCCAAGGTTGGTATAATGACTCAATTTGATGTGTTTTTTCACCGGTGACAGTTTTTTGCTGAAAAATTTTGGAGACAACAAGTTTTTATCCCCTGTAAAATAGGTGTCCCATTATTTAAGACCTGGTTTTACTTTGGTTAGCAATCACCCAGTCCACTGTCACCAACAACTGCCCAATATGCCTTTGGCAATGTTCTGCGGCATGAAAGAGTAGCCCAATTTTGGTGGTGGGGATCATGGCCCTTCCCAGGAACCGTTCCTCGGTCAAGCCTTGTTCCGGCGTCTGCTTCAGCTCCTCCACCGCCGAACCTATCCTATCATTAAATAACTCCAATAAACCATTCCGGGTCTTCTCGGCATCATAGATAGGCTTTCCTTCCGCTTTTAAGAACGCCTTTTGTTCAGCATTAAGTGGTTTTTCCGATGCGTAGGTAAAAAGCCTATCTACCACCCCTGCCATATGCTTAAGGTGAAAGCCCACAGAGGCCCTCCCATCTGGAATATCCCATAACAGATGGTCTCCAAGACCGGTAGTGTAGGTATAGGCATCCTCCCGGCTCTGCAGTAGGGCGTGAGCAACCGGTTGAAGCAAGTCCGGCACCCCTTCCACAGGCCCCCTTTGCCATACCTCCCGGTCTTTATTCGATTCATGTTGCGGTTTTGGCATTTTCTTTTCAAGGTAACCTATCCGTATCTTAATTAAAAATCTTTTTGGTGGTCTTATAAAACCTGGTGACCTTTCGGATTACATAAGAATTAAATTGTATATTTAAGGTTGAAAGTTGTGATATTTTACGAAACTCTTTTTTTCGTATAGCATATTCAATTTTTGAAATGTGTGGATAGTATGTGGGGTATATGAAGTTTTTGTTGTCTATTTTCGGTTTAAAAACCATTGAATGGCCTTTAGGTATTTGGATTAGCCTCATGTTAGGCTTTTGCCTCACCCCGCCAAATGCATTTGGACAAAAGTGGACAAGTGCAGGTAGGATAAGCGGGCAAGGACACAGCAGTGAGGTGAAAAAATATCAATATAAGCTATCTTGGCTCCCGGAAGGGAATTATTTTTTCAGGATAAAACAAGTGGATTTTGATGGTAGTATGCATTTATCCGAGGTGATTGCGTTGCGCAACAACCCCAAAAAAATGAAAATCAAAATATACCCTAACCCTGCAGGCCCAAGCATTATCATTGAAGGGGACGCTGAAGAACTGAAAAATATAAGCATCACCAATTCGCTGGGGCAAAACATGGAAGCAATCTTAGCAATCAATAAAATTTCTGAACGACAGATTGTAGTAAGGGTCGATGGATTAAGCAGGGGCTTATATATGGTAAATACCTGGAAATCATCTTATTTATTCACCAAAAACTAAACCCCTCAAAGAATTAAGGACCAGGAGTTTTTTAGTTTCTTGTTGAGTGGTTTTTAATAATAACCTACTTTCCTTTATATTTATTTTTGTTTACCAAAAGTATTCCCGGTTTTCAATCAAATGTTCATCATTTTGGCTTATCCAGCCACACTAAACCTAAAGCAATGACCAAGAGAAGAGATTTTATCAAAACCATAGGATTATCATCAGCGGCTATTGTAGGCAGTAGCTACATTCCCCGGGTCCGACCTCAGGCTGCCACCTTCAAGTATTGCCTTAACACCAGTACCATTAGAGGGCAAAATCCGGGCCTGGTGAAATACATAGAAATCACCGCAGAGGCAGGTTATGACGGTATAGAACTTTGGGTGGAAGACATCAAAAATTACATAGAGTCCCATAGTGCTGCCCAACTTAAAAAGTTGATAGATGATCATGGCATTCAGGTAGAAAATGCCATTGGCTTTGCGCCATGGATGGCTGCCGATGAAGAAAAAAGCAAAGCGGGTTTTGAGCAAATGGGCAAGGAAATGGATATGCTTGCATCTATAGGGTGCAAGAGAGTGGCCGCACCTGCTATTGGAAACGAGGGGCCAATAGACCTGATGAGAGCAGGACAACAATACAAAAAGTTGATTGAACTGGGACGAAGCAAAGGGGTAATGCCACAACTAGAGTTTTGGGGAGCCTTTAAGCCCTTTCACCATTTGGGACAAACCATGATGGTGGCCGCTGTGGCCAATGACCCTGATGCTAAAATCCTGGCCGATGTATATCACCTTTTCAGAGGCGGTTCAGGATATGAAGGCCTTAAATTACTGAGTGGTAATGCCATAGAGATTTTTCATATGAATGATTACGTGGATCATATCCCCAGGGAAAAGCAAGAGGACAAAGACAGGGTATATCCTGGAGAAGGAGCTGCCCCTATGAAGCAGATATTAGCTGACCTCAACCAAATGGGGGGAGAAAAAATCCTTTCGCTGGAATTATTCAACCGCAGCTATTGGGAAAAAGACCCACTTGAAGTGGCAAAAACCGGATTGGAGAAAATGAAAAACCTGGTAGCAGAAATCACCTAATTGTACGACTGTCTTGTTAGGAATAAATTGATGGTCGGATACCTGCAGAGTAACTTGTGTACTGCGGAGGTCTTCTGCGAATTCTGCGGGAGATTTTTGCTCATAGTTTGGTGAACATAACACTAGTGTCTTGTTAGGGTTTTCGTGACATCCGGTCCCCGGCAGCGTACCCTGTTTACTGGAGATATACTCTTTGTCTATCTGCGGGATAAACCTGAAAAATGTTTAATCAACAAATTACTAGATATAAAACAAAGCCCATCCTAAAACCGCAATAAAAGCCACCAAAGGCCCAAGGAAAATAAAAAACACTCCCCCAAGCCTAAAATCCCTTTGTTCCAAAAGCCCCGTACTATAGGCAATCGCGTTAGAAGGGGTGGAGACGGGAAGTAAAAGTGAACAAGAGCAACTGATGGCAACCATTACTGGAACAGCTATGCCGTAAATCCCTGGCAATGCCAAGCCCAAAGGCACCAGAATGGAGGCTGCAGCGGTGTTACTCATGACATTGGAAAGCAATACGCCTATCCAACAAAATAAAAGTGCCACTGCCACCATTGGAATGGGGAGTTCGTTTACCTTGTCCATGACGATCGCTGCCAGCCCCACCTCCACTAATGCGATCCCTAAAGCAAGTCCCCCTGCCACCAACATTAGCGTGTCCCAGGGGAGTGTCCTTACCTGCTCGGCAGCGATCACCTGTGTCAAGGTCAGAAGCACAATGGGGATCGCAGAAGTGGCTGCCACAGGGATTCCGTGAATGGGCTCTGTAAGCCACATTAATACTGTAAGGGACAAGGTGAAAATTACCGCCTTTTTCTTAAAGGGCTCCACCCCATTGCTTGATTTCTTCAGTTGGGACAAGTCTAGGTCTACCGAACTGAAATCATATTTTCTACAGAGAAACTTCCAGAAAAGCCAGACAAGAAATAGTGCAGTGGGAAATCCCACTGCCATCCACTCTACAAAGGTGAGGCTGATGTCCTTTTCCTGTAAGGCCCCTACTGCAATAGCATTTGGGGTACTCCCAATTATGGTGCCTATACCTCCTACAGAGGCTGCGGCCGGAATGGCGGTAAGAAGGGCCTTGGAATAGGTTGAGGACTTACCTAGCAGATGCACCAGGGGCACTATGGAAGAGATCATCATAGCTGTTGTGGCCGTATTGGACATCACCATGCTGGCAAGGGCCGTCATCATCATTAGCCCCAATAGCAAACGCTTGGGCTGATTACCAAAGCGTTTTACTGTAAAGGCAAAAAGGGCTTTGTCCAATTCCACCATGCTCATCCCCTCAGCCAGAAAAAATCCACCCAGTAAAAGCCAAACCACATTACTTGTCCAGGTACTTACGTAGAGTTCAGGAGGAGCAGTCTTATCAAAAAGAAAGTCAGTGCTAAAACCCACAAGCAGGGACGCTATGATAAATATCCCTACAGCAAAGGGGGGAATTGCCTCTGACACCCATAGCCCTATAGACAAGATGCTTATCAAAAACACATAATCCACGGCTATGCCATAACCCAGCTTTCGAAAAAAATAGGTCAATACTAAGGCCAGGACAAAATTGCCTACGAAGGTAGAGGTGGTAAACACCCAATTAAGTTTCAACCTGCGGTACCACTTAGTGGCAGCATACCTGGAATCACTATCAAACATAAATTGAATTTATTCTAATATTCTGCTAAAATAATGCCACCAACTTCAAATTAAAAACGGCTACATAAAATCTTTAATGATTCTTATTATATTATCCCTTCAGAAATCCAGGAAATTTAATCCCTTCAATTTTTCTCTATCCGCTGAGGTAAGCTCCCACTTTTGGTCGAAATAACCTTCTGCCATGATTACACCATTTTCTGAATCGTACACTTGAAAATCCTTGAACCGGGAAAGGTTCTGATGTACAGGGGACAAAAACCTGTGCCCTTGAGTTTGGTCAATTTCCCACCATGGTGCGCCTTCATTGATAACAACATATCCTGAGGCTTTAGGGAAAATATAAAGAAGCCCCTTTTGATCACTCTTTACATTAAGAGAAAAGGGCAAATCCGATTTCATTTCCTGAATGATCAAATTGTTACTGGAATTTCCGAATAAAATCAGATGAGCCTCCTCCCTATCGCTCTTTCTCACTTGATGGTCGGCCAATACACGTGGGAAGAAATGAATCCTACCGAGAAATTCCCCCCTGTATGCGGACCAATAGGCGGCCTTTTCTGCCCGGCTTTTCCTTTTTTCCAGGGTCTTTTCATCTGGATCGTCCGCAGTTCCATATACGTACACATGCCGGGAGGAAAATGCATCAAAAACCGGCCCCTCCTGACCCACCTGTTTCCTGTACCCAGTTGATGATTCATCTCCTAATTCCCAGATACCTGCTTTATTCTTTGTGAACAAAACCGGATGCTCAGTTCCAAATTTCAATTCCACCCCGCCGATGGTAAGACTCATTTTGTCACTTCTTTTCGGATGTGAGGTGAGGTCCAGCTCAAAACCATTTAATCCTTGGACTTCTGCATCGAGTTTCCCCTCCCCGGAAAAAGACACCTTTATTGTGCCCACTTCACCGGGTTCGATATCCCTAAATTTTACCCAATAGGCTTTTCCATACTTCAAATGTCTGGCCACATGATGTACCTCAAGCGGATAAGGATTTCTTTTGAATTGGCCAAGCCACTCAAAAATTCTTCCTCCATCGTAAGCGTTCACCCAACTGTCATGGGCAACCCCTTCATATTCTTCCAAAAACACCTGTATACCATGTTGTTGTAATTTATCTACCCACTCATGTGTCCCCGAAATCGGCACCACGGGATCTGCATCTCCATGGAAAAAATGCACAGGTAAATGCTGAGCATTGGGTGCCAAATCCATGGTACCTGGCGGTGGTGCGGGGCAGACAGGTGCAATGGCTGCCCAAATATCCGGCCTGCTAAGGCCCAACCAGAGCGTCCCTCCTCCTCCCATGGATAATCCAGTGAGATAAACCCTGTTCTCATCAATAGTAAAACGGTCTTTCACATCTTCCAGTACAGCAAATACATCCTGTTCTGGTATTCCTTGATAACCTGCAGTGCCCCTGGCATAGGGTGCTGCTACGATGTAATCCACATTTTCCCATTCCTGAAAGTAACGGCTT